>QHOP01000306.1 GCA_003219345.1 Verrucomicrobiota bacterium | reverse complement strand
AATCCCATTCTGAAGGTTCTTGAGGCGGTTTTCCAGAGACTGAAAGCGAATCTCGCTGTTGCCTTTGACTGCTTTTGCGGAGTCGATCTTCTTGAGAGCATCGGCGTATTCAGCGTCGTAATCGTCGTTCGCCAAAGGATGGTTCGTATGGTAAACGACGGACGTGTCCGAAGTCGGCGTAAAGGGAACGACCTTCCCCGCCGAGCATTCGAAGTCGCACACATGGTCGCCTCCACCGAGAATGTAGTTCTGGCCGGAAGCGTGTTTAACCTGCTTCAGGAATTTGATCGCATCGTTCAGCGTCGTTCTTTGGAGAGTTCCGCGGATGATGCAGGCCACTGGCAGCCCATCGCGGCCGTGTCGCAGTTGGGACAGAGTGTTAGCGCAGATGCCAATCGAGCGGCTGTTCATGCCGTTGGCGGCGATGAATCCGGCAAACGTGAAAACGAACTGCTCCGGCCGACGGCCTTCCGCCTTGATGTGCAGCACCGTTTGAAATCCGTCGCGAAAGCTCTCCAAATCCATGTTTTGAGCGATGTAAGCCTGATTGGACCCTTTTTTCGCGACGCCCAACCCGCTGCAATGCTCGGCCGCGGTTTCGCGCCGGACGGCCTTGGCGTTGACCCATATTTCGTCCAGAAGCTGAAAGGCCAGGATCGTGTCGAAAGGCATTTTCGATCCGTCGGCAATTCCCCGGATTTCCTCCAATAGATCCGGGGTCCACCTTCTGATCGCAGGCACGTAGTCGGTTTGTTTAAGAAAAGCGGAAATGAACCGGTCGCCATCGACGTTGAAAGTCTCCGCCAGATTCGTTTTCCAGATTTGGACCAGTTGCACGATTTCTTCCCTGAGCGTTCGCCCGTGGATCAAGCCGCAGTGGTAAGGTGAACCTTCGAGAACCACGACTTTCAATTCACGCGGTTGCCTGCTGACACCGTCTGCCGCGTCTAAGCGACCTGAGCAGGAGAACAGAAGACCAAAGACGAGTGATCTCGCAAATCTCTTCACAAAACACGCGTCCCTTTTCATCAGGATTTCAAATTCCTAATCGAGGATCGTTATTCAGGCAAGTTGTCATGTCGTTGTGTGCGGGATTGACGGCTGTTTATGCCGCAATCTCCCATAAAAGCCAACCACGATGTCGCAGGATGTAAGAGAGATGGGGAGCGCGCCGGAATGGCAACGGCGAGGGCGCCGTTGGCCGCCCCCGAGGCGGGCGCGCTCCCCGATCCCGATTGAACCGCTCAGGCCGGTCCTCAATTCTGTCGTTGTTTGTGCGGTTTTTCGCTTCGGCGCACACTATACTGATGAAGACAAATGGCCGCCGACGCAGAACTGCTGCAAGCCTACGCGCAAAACCGCTCGGAAAGTGCGTTCACCGAGCTGGTGCAGCGGCACATTGACCTCGTGTATTCAGCGGCGCTCCGTGAGGCGCGCGGCGATGCCAGTCTGGCGGAAGACATCACACAGACGGTCTTTGTTGAGCTGGCCAAAAAAGCATCGAGCCTCGTCCGGCATCCGGCTTTGGCCGGCTGGCTTTACTCGTGCGTGCGCAAGATGGCTGCCAATCTGCGCCGATCGGAAGATCGTCGGCAGGGGCGGGAACAGGAGGCCCAGACCATGAATGAATTGCTTTCCTCGGAACCATCTGAGCCCGTTTGGCGGCAAGTCCAGCCAGTGCTTGATGATGCGATGCACGAGTTAAACGAAAGGGACCGGACCGCCGTCGTGTTGCGCTTCTTCGAGGAGCGAAGCCTGAAGGAAGTCGGCCTTGCGCTCGGCATCAACGAGAACGCCGCGCGAATGCGGGTGGATCGCGCGCTGGAAAAGCTGCAAACCCTGCTCGCGAAGCGCGGCATCACGAGCACTGCATCCGGGTTGGCCGCCGCGATTGTCGCTGGCGCGGTCGTGGCCGCACCGGCCGGCCTGTCCGCCAGCGTTGTCACCGGCGCACTGGCGGTAACCGCCTCGACAACCGCGACAACCCTTGCCGCTGTCAAACTTATGACCATGACCAAACTTAAACTCGGCATTATCAGCGCCATTGCCGTTGCCACGGTGGCGACGCCGGTGGCGATCCAACATCAAGACAAAACCAAACTGCGCGCGGAAAACCAGTCTTTGCGGGAGCAAGTTGACCAACTCACCCAATTGAAGGCGGAGAACGGGCGGCTGTCCACTCTGCTTGCCCAGGCGAACAGTTCTCAACTCTCCAAGGATCAACTGAGTGAACTCATGAAACTGCGCGGGGAGGTGGGATTGCTCCGCAGGCAAACAATTGAACTCGGTAAGCTGCGGGAAGAAAATCGCAAGCTTCGGTCCGGGTTAGAGGTGGTCCAGAGCCCAACAAGCACTTTGCGGGTGGGGACAAACTTGTTTCTCTTGCGGCAAAGTCAGGTTGGGGACAGCCCAGCCGATCAAGCGCCACAAACGGAGCAGAACGCATGCGTCAGTAATCTCAGGCAGATCGACAGCGCTGTGCAACAGTGCGCCTTGGAAAACAAGCTCACCACCAACGGCGTGGTAACCGCGGACCAGATCTTGCCGTATCTCCGCTCGCAGCAATTGCCCCGCTGCCCCTCGGGCGGCACCTATGCATTCGGACCCGTTACCAATCCTCCGACATGCTCCATTCCAGGGCATGCGCTTCAGTAATGTCCGTGGTTCTCGTTTTGAATTGTCACGGCTTAGTAGTAGCTATGCATTCGCGGAAGTGGTCCGCCCTCACCCATCCTCTCTCAGCCCGGACATGGAACTCACTTCGACCGCGCTGAGAGGAGTCACGCAACGCTGTTGGAACTGAGGAGAAACGGACGAGTCGCTTCGAGAAGTCTAAATCTGCAAAACTTTTTGGCGGTTTTTATCCGGCGGCGGGTCTTTAATGATGAATTGAAGATGACGGACAGCCGGAAATTACTCGAAGATTACGTGGAGAACGACTCGGAAACGGCCTTCCGCGAACTGGTCTCGCGCTACATCAACCTGGTCTATTCGGCGGCGGTACGACTGGTCGATGGCGACATACATCTGGCGGAGGAGGTCGTCCAAACCGTCTTCATCGACCTTGGCCGTCAGGCCCGCGCGCTTTCCAAAGACGTCATGCTGGGTGGATGGCTGCATCGTCACACGTGCTTCGTGGCCGCCAGGACCATGCGAAGCAATCGCCGTCGTCAATTCCGTGAAAGGCAAGCGGTCGAAATGAATGCGCAGCAAGATCACTCCGCGGAAAACCTTGCGCAGGTCGCCCCTATCCTCGACGAAGCGATCAACCGACTGGGAGCGCAGGACCGCGCCGCGATCCTCCTCCGATTCTTCGAGCAACGCGACCTGCGCTCAGTGGGCGAAGCGCTGGGCAGCAGCGAAAACGCGGCACAGAAGCGTGTGACTCGCGCATTGGAGCGACTGCGAACTTTGTTGATGCGCCGAGGCGTCACGCTCTCAGCCGCAGGACTGGCAACGGCACTGACCAGTGAAGCGGTTACAGCGGCGCCGGCCGGATTGGCGGCCAGTATTTCCGGTGCAGCTTTGGCGGGCGCGGCGGCGAGCGGTGGAACGACGTTAACCCTCCTCAAGCTTATGACTATGACCAAACTCAAAGCGGGCATTATCAGCGCCGTTGTTGTTGCCGGCGTAGCGACACCATTGGTGATGCAACAGCAAGCCCAGGTAAAACTGAGCATGGAAAATCAATCTTTTCGGCAGCAAGCGGGACAACTGGCCAAACTTCAAGCGGAGAACGGCCATCTTTCAAATCTGCTCGCTCAGGCGAAGAGTTCTCTGCTCTCGAAAGAGCAATTGAGTGAGCTGATGAGACTTCGAGGTGAAGTGGGGATGCTGCGCCGTAAAACAAACGCACTTGGAAAGTTGCGAAGCGCTCGCGGCGACAGTTCGCCAACTCTCACACCGCCGCCCGAAGCGTCCGAGGAGTTCACGGTTCCAAAAGAGTCCTGGGCGTTTGTCGGATATGCCACTCCGGAATCAGCGCTGCAAACGGTGGCCTGGGCGATGAGCAAGGGCGATGTGAAAACGTTCCTGACCGGTCTCAGTCCAGAAACACAAAAAAGTTACGCGCAACGATTCGAGGGGAAGACCGAAGACGAGATTGCAGCGCTGTTGAGCGAAGAGATCCGCCCACTGCCGGCATTGCGTTTGGATCGAAAACGGGTTTCCGCTGACGGTGAGGTTCGGTTCGTTATTTATTCTGAAGAACGGGATGATGGAACAACAAAAACGAAGGACCAGGCAGTGATGAGTTTCACGAACATCGCAGGCGAATGGAAGCTGCACGAGCCCAACCACGCCGCCACGGATATTTCACCACCAGACGCCGCGCAATGAGACATGGCCCCAACGGGTCATGGTCGGCCTGGTTGTCCGGCCTTGTCTGGTTTATACTGGTTGCCAAAAGTAATTTCCAATCAATGTCGGGTGCGGGCACTCCCCTCACCCGTCTAAAGACACCATCTCCTCTCATCCGATGAGGGGAGAGGGAAGGGTGAGGGGAGCCGCTGGACATTCGACAAGCGGTTTCATTTCGGAAATTTTCTTTTGGCAATTGGTTTAGTGGCCTGTTGAAAACGCCCGATTTCGTAACAGCCGAGGTAACGAGGCTCATTTCCCTTTGGAAACCTCGAATTCCTCCTTGCGTCGGCTGCCACTTTTTGTGGCGGGCAGTCATGGCTCGTCAGAAGCTTCGCACCACCACTCGCGGTCGGCTCCGCGATCCGACTTCACCGTTACTTCGGATAATCCCGCCACAACCAGCGCAGCGAATCGGGCAGGATCGCGCCGCCGTGTTTGCCGTTGTGACCTTCGGTGCCGAACTCGAATTTGTAGTCGTAACCCATGAACTTCAGCGCCGCCGCCATCTCCTGGTTCGCCAACGGCCAGTTGCCGTGCAGATTGTCGAGGTCTTTGGCGCCGTCCTGCAGGAAAACGCGAATCGGTTTCTTTTCCGTTTTCCGAATCAAAGACGGGTAGACATTGCCGCCGCGAATGTTGGTGAAGCTGCCGACGTGACTGAGCACTTTGCGAAATTCATCGGGCCGCTCCCACGCTACGGTCCACGCGCAGATGCCGCCGGAACTGATCCCGCAAATCGCGCGGCCGTCCGGGTCCTTTGTCAGGCCATATTTCTTCCCCACCTCAGGCAGGATTTCTTCGAGCAGAAAACGGGCGTATTGGTCGCCGAGCGAATCGTACTCGAAGCTGCGATTGCTGCGCGGTTTCTGGCCCGGCTCCGCAGGGGGAACCTCGCCGGGATTGATAAAGAGGCCGATGGCCACGGGCATTTCCTTCTTCGCGATGAGATTGTCGAACACAATCGGCGCGCGGAACTGACCGTTGGTGTTCGCGTAATTGCCGCCGTCTTGAAAGACCATCACGCACGCCGGTTTGGCCGCCTCGTATTGCTTCGGCACGTAAACCCAGTAATCACGTTCCGTGCCCGGAAAAATCTTGCTGCTCCAATGGTATTTGGTGATTTCGCCGCGCGGCACGTCTTCCTGCGGAAGCGAGTCCGGGCCGAGCTGGTAGTCGTCGGCGGCGAACAAACTGTGAACCAGGAACGGAGCAAGAAATAGCGCGAGAATTGTCGGAGCGCTTTTGGAGTTCATCTCCGCGTATTCTGGACATCTTCAGAAAGGTGTCAAAGCTGGAATGCGTAACCTGAAGCGTGCGGCTACGCGCACGGCCTAGAGCAATTGCCAAAATAAATTTCTGAAATGAAACCGATGCACAAGCTCCCCTCACCCTTCCCTCTCCCCTCATCCTGTGAGGGGAGAGGTGGCTTTAGCCGAGTGAGGGGAGTGCCTGCACACGACCTTGATCGGAAATTTCTTTTGGCAACCACTCTAATTCACAAACGACGCCTCGTTCGTGAGGAGCAGCGCGTGCGCGTATTCCTGCCAGCCCGTGAGCGGCTTGCGCGAAGCGCGCGAAGGCGCAGGCTGGTTGAACTGCTGTTTGCGTTTGTTCCCCTGTCCGATCACGTTGGCCACGGGCTGGAACCCGGAGGCAGCCGCCACCGGTTTCTCCGGCTCATGGTGCGCCGTGACGAACTCAAGGCCGTCGCGCACCTCCTCCTGGGTCGGCCGCCGTTGGAAGAACAATTCGTAGAGATAGCGGACGCGGTCTTCGTCGGTCTTCTGCTGCTTGAATTCCTTTCGCTCGACGACGTTGCGCACCTGCTCGATGACGAGCGGGCTGTTCATGAGGAAGAGCGCCTGCTGCGGCACAGTCGTTTCGTAGCGTTTGCCGGTCGGCATGTCGGGGCTGGCGAAGTCGAACGTGTTCAACACTTCGACCAGATCGGCGCGATCGACGTAGCCGTAAACCGTGCGGCGCGGCGCGGCGGGCAGATGAACTTTGCCGTAGCGATTCAGGATGGCCTGGAACCGTTTCTGCGTCATGTGCGTGCCTTCGGAAAGATCAATCGGATGGCCGCCCACGGTCAGGTCGAGTTCGCCGCCAAGGTAAAGGATCGAATCGCGCAACGGTTCAAACTCCAGCCGCCGCACGTTCGCGCGCCAGAGCAGACGATCGAACGGGTCCTTTTCCGCGTAAGCCGGATTGTTCTTGCTGCTCTGTTGATACGTCGCCGAAAGCAGAATCAACTTGTGCAGTTTCTTGATCGACCAGCCCTCTTCCATGAAGCGGCTCGCCAGGTAATCGAGCAACTCGGGATGGCTCGGCGGCGCGGACTGATTGCCAAAATCGTCGGGCGTCGTGACGAAGCCTTCGCCGAAGTGATGTTGCCAGACGCGAACGCGGGCCGGTTCGGGCCGGACAGGACTTCGAGAAAACGGCGCGGAACGACCTCGCCGGGATTCTCAGCCTCGCCGCGGATGAAGATGGGCGAGTCTTTCGGGTTCGGGCCATCCACAAGTGTCGTCGCGCGGGCGGGCGCGCCGGGATGAACCATCTCCAGCATGTCGCTTTGCTCGCGCAACGCGAAGAACTGCCCGCGCTGCTTGTTCGGAAGAACCCGCAGCGCGACGTCACCGAGCAACGTGGAGACCGTGGTTTGCCATCCGGGATCGGGGTTCGCCAATAAGTTGCCGTAGATGGCGGCCAATTCCGCCATTGAACGAGGCGCAGCGCCTTTCAGCGCTTTCATGACATGCGGATTCAATTGCCGCCCTCGCTCATTCCGGTCGAGGTTCCCCAGGATACGCCTGGACTGCTCGGCAAAGCGCTGTTCCGGAATTCGTGACAGCATGTTCCACGGCGCGAAGATCGAGGCCGCCTGCCGTCCGCCGCCTTGCGTGATGCGTTGCCAGTTTTTGAGCCGGGCTGGTTCCGCGCCGTTTTTTGTAAGATAAGCATCGCGTTCTTTTTCGGGCAGGCGGGTTGCGAAGAGATAAACTCCGCCGAACCGTTTGTAGTCGCCGAACGCCGCCGCGACGCTCTGTGTCCGGACCGTTTGGACGCGCGCGTCCAATTCGGCGTGGCGCGCGAGATAATCCTGGTAGTTTGTGTTGACCGCCGAGATGACCGGCTTCATTTCCGGCTCGACCGAGCTGGCGAAGATGCCGTGCAATGAATAGTAATCGGCCTGCGGAATCGGATCGAACTTGTGATCGTGGCAGCGCGCGCAGGAAACCGTGAGACCGAGGAACGCTTTCGAGGTCACGTCGATGCGGTCGTTGATCACGTCATTCGGATTGCCGTTGAAATGATCGCCGAGCGTGAGGAAACCGAGCGCCGCCAGTGAGGTCTTGTCATTGGCGGGAGGGAGCTTGTCCGCCGCGAGCTGCTCCATGATGAAGCGGTTGTAGGGCTTGTCGTCGTTGAACGCTTTGATCACGTAATCGCGATACGTCCAGGCGTAAGGATAAATCGAACTCTCTCGCTGGCGGTTGAACTGGCCTTTGGAATCCGAGTAACGCGCCACGTCGAGCCAATGGCGCCCCCAGCGTTCGCCGTAGTGAGGCGAGGACAGCAGCTTGTCCACGACCTCCTCGAACGCGCCGGATCAGCGTCCGTTTGTCGGCCGGATCGTTCGGCGTCATGCCGTTTTCTTCGAGCCTGGCGAGGACGAACCGATCCACGTCGTTCTTGACCCACGCTTCGCCCTTCACCGACGGAGGCGTTGGTTTCTTGAGTGGTTTGAATGACCAGTGGTCTTTGCCCTTACCGCCGTAGCCTGCCGTCGCCGTGGCAGCCGGGCGAGTCGCGCGGGGGTCCGGCGCGCCCATCTTGATCCAGGCGACGAGATCGTTTATCTGCGCGTCGGAAAGCTTCTCCCCCTTGGGGGGCATTTGAAGATCGGGATCGGTGTAGCGAACGGCTTTGAGCAACAGACTTTTCTCCGGATCACCCGGAACAATGACGGGACCGGAATCGCCGCCCTTTTCCCAGCCGCCTTTCCAGTCGAGTTCGAGTCCGCCTTTGATCTTGCCATTGGCCGGGCTGTGGCATTTGTAACAGTTATCGGCGAAGATCGGGCGGATTTTGTTTTCAAAAAAATCGAGTTGGGCTTTGGCAGGTTCAGCGGCGGAAGCAGTCGAAATGGTTAAAAGCCATAGCACCAGGAGAACCGGTAAAACAAAATCCAATGACAGAGGCAGGCTCGCCCTCATCCTGACCCTCTGGCTCGGGGCGAGAACGCCCCGAACTTTGAACGCGCATTGCTCCCTTGAACTCCGAGAGGCCCCCTCACCCGGCCTCCGGCCACCCTCTCCCCCAGTGGGGGAGAGGGAAGGGGTG
>QHOP01000305.1 GCA_003219345.1 Verrucomicrobiota bacterium | reverse complement strand
TTTGACCGGTTGTTTGGGCGTTAATCATCGCGCGTCGGCTTTCTATTAGAGGGAGCCGATTGCCTGAAGCCGTTGGAGGTTGCGGTCCTGTGGTGTGGTCTGCAGCGGAGGCAATGTTCCGTTTGGATCGGCATGGGCGCCCGGTGTCCCCGTCTCCGACGCCAGGACCTTTAAGTGCTCGCCTCCCCCTCCTTTTTTCGGGTACATCGTCCGTATTCAATAGGATTGCTAATGAAAACCGCCGTTGAAATCCGCCGCCATTTCGCCAGCGACAATTACGCCGGCATTTGCCCCGAGGCCTGGGCCGCGCTTGCCGAGGCCAACCAGGGCCACGCGGTCAGCTATGGCGACGATTCCTGGACGGCCCGCGCCGCCGATCTGATTCGTGAAGTGTTTGAGACCCCATGCGAAGTGTTCTTCGTCTTCAACGGCACCGCCGCAAACTCCCTCTCGCTGGCGTCAACCGGCCAGTCGTATCACAGCGTCCTTTGCCATGAATTCGCGCACGTGGAAACCGACGAATGCGGCGCGCCCGAGTTTTTCTCGAATGGCATGAAAGTCCTGCAGGTTCCCGGCACAAACGGCAAGATCGATCCCGCCGGCATCGAGCGGATGGTGAAAAAACGTTCCGACATCCATTACCCCAAGCCGCGCGCGGTCAGCCTCACGCAAGCCACCGAAGTTGGCACCGTCTATTCCGTTGAGGAGGTCAAAGCGATCCGGGCGAAAACCAAGCCGCTCGGCCTGACGTTGCACATGGACGGCGCGCGATTTGCCAACGCCGTCGCGTCGCTCAGCGTGAAGCCCAAGGCAATCACCTGGCAGGCAGGCGTGGACGTGCTCTGTTTCGGCGGCACGAAAAACGGCACGCCGGTCGGCGACGCCGTGGTCTTCTTCAACCGTGATCTTGCTGAGGAGTTCGATTACCGCTGCAAACAAGCCGGCCAGCTCTGTTCGAAGATGCGTTTCCTGTCCGCGCCCTGGGTTGGCCTGTTGCAGGACGGCGCCTGGCTGCGGAACGCGGTCCGCGCGAACGCCATGGCACAACGGCTGCACGACGCATTGAAAGAAATCCCCGAAATAAAAATCCTCTTCCCAACGCAGGCCAACGCCGTGTTCGCCGATTTGCCGCCTCACGTGATCGTCGCGCTCCGGCAGGCGGGCTGGAAATTTTACACGTTCATCGGTCAGGGCGGCTGCCGTTTGATGTGCGCGTGGGACACGACGGAAGACGATGTGGACCGGTTTGTCGCTGACCTGAAACGGCTGCTCAGCGAAGCGCCGAAGGAAATTTCGCTGCGAGCGGCGGACCATCGGAAACTCTGAACACAGTGAAAGCGAGTCGCGCCCTTTGCCCTGAGTGCGCCCCCTCACCCCGTCCCTCTCCCCCTCCGAGGGGGAGAGGGTGCCCGAAGGGCGGATGAGGGGAGCAACAGCGATTCAATCTCCCCGTAAGTTCTGACGACCTTCGTCGCTCGCGCGAGCTTTTCAATCGGGAGCGAATTCGTAATCGCGATGACGGTCATCCCGGCCGCCAGTCCCGCTTCCACGCCGGCGGCTGAATCTTCAATCACGCAGCAAACGTTCGGCGGGATGGCGAGCAGCTCCGCCGCGCGCAAAAAAATGTCCGGCGCGGGCTTGCCGTGCTCAACATCCTCCGAACTGACCACCGCGCGAAAGAACCGTCGCAGTCCGCGTAAGTCCAGGACGGCATCGATGGTCGGATGCCGCGAACCGGAGGCGAGCGCCAGTGGGTATCCGGGCGACAGCTTCTCCAACAGCTCTGGTAATCCTTTGAAAATCGGCTCGACACGCTGGAGCAAGGCGGCGAACTTCTCCTCTTTTCTCGCGAGCAATTCGGCGAGCGACTGAGGCGGACGATGCCTGGCAATGAAGTCGCGCCAGACGACCAGGTCGGATTTGCCGTAGTAAGCGGCGAAATCAATCCCGTGGCTCCGAGCGTAACCGATCTCCTCAAGAACTTCACGGAAGGCGCGCTCGTGCAGCGGCTCGCTGTCCACCACGACGCCGTCCATGTCGAAAATGATGGCCTGAAATTGTTTTGTCACAGTCGCGCGCCGGTTGTAGCCGCAGGCTTCAGCCTGCGCAACGGTGTATTTGCGGCGCAACCTAAAAGGAAGTGCATCGCGGAAGCCCCCCGCTCCCTCTCCCTGCGAGGCACGAGCGGGGAGGGCTGGGGAGAGGGGCACCTTCCATCGAATTGGCGCAGCTAATTGGAATCCCCTCTCCCTTACCCTCTCCCCACTCCTCCGTCGTGGGGAGAGGGAATCGACCACCGGCAGGGTGGTGGTTGCCACCTAAAGGTTGCGGCTACTGAGGGGCGCTGACCGCTCGACGAGATGTAGCAGGTTTCCCTCACCATCTTTGAAAAACAAGACGCGCCCGCCACCGCCGGCGGGTTTGATTGGCTCCTCGAAAACCACGCCGCGTCGCGCCAGTTCATCACGCACGGATTCGATTGAATCCACGCGTAGCGCCAGGTGCCGCCAGCCGGCCAGTTTGTTGTTGCCCATTTCCCCGCCGGCAGAATCGGCCGGATAAATCTCGATCAACGGGCTGCCGCTCAGTTCCAGAATGAATGCCGGCGGCGTTTTGCGATCCGTGAAAATTTCCCTCGCTCCCAGCACGCGCGCATACCAGTTTCGCAGCGCGCCGGTGTCGCGCGCTGCGAGGCCGACGTGTTCGATGGTTAGCTTCATTTAGCCTTCGTCGTTCTCGTCCGCGTCGTCGTAAGCGACCGGTCGTTCGAGGGCGAGGACATTTACGATTTACAGCCTGGTTTCGCCCAGCTCAAGCAGGCGCCTGGCATGCGCCGGCGTCAGCGGCACGACAGAAAGTCGGGATTGGCGGACGAGCGGCATTTCCTTGAGGATGTTGTCCGCCTTGATCGCCTCAAGACTCACAGTTCGCTTCAGTGCTTTGACTGGAACCAGATCAACGCACACCCAGTCGCCCTCCTTCGCCGTTGGATCGGGGTAAGCCTCCCTTTTGACGCGGGCGAGGCCGACGACCTGTTTTTCGCTGACGCTGTGATAGAAGAAGACCAGATCGCCCTTCTTCATTGAGCGAAGATTGTTGCGAGCTTGAAAATTGCGGACGCCTGTCCAAGCGGCCTCGCCGGCCTTGACGAACGTGTCCCACGAGTATGCCTCGGGTTCCTGCTTCACCAGCCAATCGTTTCTCGGCATGAGAAACTTTTAGGTCTAAAGGCGAATCGGGAAAAGCGCGAAAATGACGGGCTATACTGGTTGCCAAAAAGCAATTTTCCAATCGGGTGGGCAGTCACCCTCTCCCCTCATCCTATGCGCGCTGCCATTCGATGTTCGGCGTTGGATGTTCGATGTTGGATGTTCCTCTGGGTTCATAGGAAGGGAACACCTCCAAAATCCGGACGTGAATCGAAGCGGTCGGAATCCCCCTGAACCGCCCTCCGGGCACCTTCTCCCCCACTGGGGGAGAAGGATGGGATGAGGGGGTTACGGTTCATGGGCAGGGTGAGGGGAGCTGTTCGATAATCAGTTTCATTTCGGCAATTTCTTTTTGGCAATTAGGCTGACAAGCGGGACTTGCAATTTCGTCCCGCTCGTGGGACGGAGTGTTCCCACAAGCGGTCAGTCCGTCGGAAGCAGTTCCTTCCAAAAACCGCGTTAGGGATTGATTTCTCGAAGGATAGCGCCAGGTCCGGGCGTGGCACGCCTGTTGCGAAAGACGGTGGATTAGTCATGAACGATCTCAAATTCGCCTGCCGCCAACTGCTGAAGAACCCCGGCTTCACCGCCGTGGCCGTGCTCACGCTGGCGCTCGGCATCGGGGCGACGACTGCAATCTTCGGCGTGATAAATGCGCACCTGCTCGACCCCATTCCCGGCGAGAACGAGCAGCGGCTCGTCCAAATCAACGAGATCGACCTGAGGGACTCTCGGCCGGGCGGCGCAAGTGCGTTTCTCGTTCAGGAATTGATCAGGCACCGGGATACCTTCGAGAAGTTGACTGCAAACCGCTCCGATGCGCTCGAACTCGTCGGCGAGGAGTTCCTCGAGCATGTCTGGGGCAGCCAGGTTACGCCCGAGTTCTTCGAGTTTTTTGACACGCAGCCGTCGCTCGGCCGCTGGTTGACGCAGGAGGAGACCGAGTCGGCTGTTGAAGATGTCCTGGTGATCAGCCACGACTGGTGGCAATCGCGGTTCGGCGGTGATCCTGCCGTCCTCGGCAGGCGACTTAAGGCCAAGGATACCCAGGCCACGGAGGCGACTTATACGATCATTGGCGTGATGCCGCCGCATTTTCAGTTTCCTTCGCGGGAAACCCGATACTGGAGGCCGCTCCGATTCGCCCCCGCAGAATTAGCGATTCCGGTGGGCCGCAACTACGAGGCGTTCGCCCGGCTGTCACCGGGCGTGTCGATCGGCGGGGCGCAGGCAGTTTTGGATACATTAACCGCACGGCCGTCCCGGGATTTTCCGTCGGACAGCAAGGATTATGTGATCAAGGCCAGGCCGATGCGCGATTTTTTTATCGCGCCGGAAGTGCGAAGGACGCTCTGGAGTGCGGCGGTGGCGGTCGGTTTCGTCTTGCTCATCGTCTGCGCCAATCTGGGGAACCTGCAGCTCGCGCGCGGAGAAAGCCGGCTCAAAGAGTTGTCGGTGCGATCGGCGCTTGGCGCCGGCCGGTGGCGACTCATCCAACAACTGCTGACAGAAAGCGTAGTGTTGTCGCTTCTTGGCGGGGCGGGAAGCCTGTTGCTGGCGCTGTGGCTGCGCCCGATTTTGGAATCGCTGGTGCCGGGGTTCGCCCCGGTGCTGCGCTCCACCGGCCTTGATGGCGCGATGTTCGCGTGGACCCTCGGCATCGCCACGACGTGCGGAATCGCCTTCGGGTTATATCCGGCGTGGCGGGCCACGAAGGGCCGGCTGAGCGACTCGTTGAAGGACTCGGCTCACACCACCTCGACGGGGTGGAGCCAGCGGTGGTTTCGTCACAGTCTCGTCGTCATGCAGGTGGCGCTGGCGCTGATGTTGCTCACGGGTGCGGGTTTGTTGGTTCGCAGCATCGTGCAACTCCTGCGCACCGATCCCGGACTCGATCCGGCGAGCCTCGTGACGGTGTGGCCGGGCGTTCGTTCCGAGCGCTACCCCACGTGGGAACAACAGCGGGCGGTGACGCAAGATATCGCTACGCGTCTCGCCGCGCTACCGGGCACAACAGCGGTGGGCGTCGCCCAAGGGCGCGGCTCGTCCTATCACTTCGTGCCGGACAAAGCCGAGCCGTTCCGTGTCAGCGTTGTGCTCGTGGGCACGGGCGACACCGACTTTTTCCGGGCTCTCGGCGCACGGCTGAAGCAAGGACGATGGTTGGAACCTTCAGACGACCACGAGGGCCAGCACGCAGCCATGGTAAACGAGACGCTCGCCGCGCTCTTCTGGCCGGGGGAGAGCGCCATCGGGAAACGATTCTACGATGTCGGCCCACAGCAGCAGGTCAGCGGCCCGAAACGAATTTATGACGTGGTTGGTGTCGTCCGGAATTTTAGCGAATGGCGATTGGGAACCAAGCAAGGGCCCACCTGCTTTGTTCCCCTGGCCGGCCACCGCGAGCCGCTGGCAACAACGTACTATGTCCGCACGGCGCTCGATCCGGCGTCGTTAGGCACCGGCGTGCGGCGGGTCAGCAAGGAAATCATACCCGGCAGCCACGCACCTGAGATCGTCTGGGTGGAGCGGGAACTCTATGCGTCCACGGCGACCCGCCGGATGTTGACGGTCCTGCTTTCCGCGCTGGCGGCCGTGGGTTTGTTTCTCTCCATGCTGGGAGTATTTGGCGTCCTGCTCCATGCGGTCCTTCAACGCACGAAAGAGATCGGGATTCGCATGGCCCTGGGGGCCCAACAACGCGACGTGCTGGCGATGGTGCTGCGCCAGGGGCTGAGGCTCGTCGGCGTTGGACTGCTGATCGGGCTGGCTGGAGCATTGGCGCTGGCGCGACTGCTGCGCGGATTGCTCTTCGGCGTCAGCCCAAGCGATCCGATCACCTTTGCCGCAGTTCCGTTGCTCCTCCTCTGTGTCGCATTGCTGGCCTGCTGGCTGCCGGCGCGCCGCGCGGCCAAGGTCGATCCGATGGAGGCGCTGCGCTATGAATGATTCAAACGCGGAACGCGGAACGCGGAACGCGGAATGAAAAGCAACCGACAACAAGACCGCTGACTACTGACCAAATCGCAAAATCGTTGAACCGTTGAATCGTTAAAACGTGAAACGTGAGCGAATGACGAATGACAAATTCCGAATGACGAAAGAAATCCGAAATCAGAAATCCGAAGCGGCAACTCCGCCTGTATCGACAAATTTCCTGGTCATTGATGCTTCGTCATTCTTTCGACATTCCTCATTCGGATTTCGTCATTGTACGAAGCCAAAGATCGAATGCGGAATTCGGAATGCGAAATGCGCAATCAGGCAACTGACAACGGACGACTGACCACTGACTACGAACCATGAATAATTTGAAATTCGCCTGCCGCAGGCTGCGCCACGCGCCTTGGGTTTCACAACCAGAGAGGAAGGATGATCACCATGGCTGAAATAAGCGATCCACTGGCGGCGTTCATCGACGCCAG
>QHOP01000304.1 GCA_003219345.1 Verrucomicrobiota bacterium | reverse complement strand
CGCCGCGCAAAGTCTTTGGAGAGTATCCGGATGAAGGGTGCAGCGCTGAACTTTACACCAACCCCGATCCGCTCGCTTACGTCGAACTCGAAATGCTCGGCCCGCTGAGGAAAATGGTCGTGGGCGACAAAATCACGCGCGCGAGCACCTACACCTTGCTGCGCCGGACGGAGGTGGATCCCGACCTTGAGCTGCGCAAACTGCTCAGTCACTGATGGTTTCTTTCTCCGCCGCAGCCGCCGACGTAAGGAGGCGGAAACCCCGTTCTTTGTCGCGCGCTCCGTCTCCTTTGCTCCGGCGACGACTACGCCGGCTGGTTCATGACACGCCTTGCACGATTTAGCGACGATCCCTTAATCACGAATTTGCTTTTCCCTCCGCGGCGTTAAACGTTGACTCGGCATGGAAACCAAACACATCGTGGTTCTGGGGGCGGGCTTCGGTGGATTGACCTTTTGCCAGGCCTTCAACCATCCACAGGCGCGCGTCACGCTGGTGGATCGGCAAAATCATCACCTCTTCCAACCGCTGCTGTATCAGGTGGCCACCGCCGGACTCTCGGCGCCGGAAATCGCACAGCCCGTCCGCTCCATCCTCTCCAACCGGCCCAGCGTCACGGTGTTGCTCGACACCGTGGTGGATTTCAATCTCGCGGAGAAAAAAGTCTTCCTCGAAAAAAACACGCTGGCCTACGACTACCTCGTGCTGGCGCTCGGCGGCGTGACGAGTTATTTCGGGCACCCGGAATGGGAACAGTTCGCGCCTGGGCTGAAATCCCTCGACGACGCGCTGCGCATTCGCCGCCGCATCCTGCTGGCGTTTGAAAAGGCGGAGAACGAAACGGACCCAATGACGCGCGACCGGCTCATGACGATTGTGGTTGTGGGCGGCGGGCCAACCGGCGTGGAACTGGCCGGCGCCTTCGCGGAACTCGTGCGAAGGGTGTTGCGCAAGGATTTCCGGCGCATCGATCCTGCCCAAGCCCGTGTGATATTGATCGAAGCCGGCCCGCGCGTGCTGGCTCATCTGCCGCCGGGGCTTTCCGCCAGCGCGCAGCGGCAACTCGAAAAACTCGGCGTCGAAGTCCGCGTCGGCGCCAAAGTCAAAACCATCACCCAGGGGCGCGTTGAGCCGGAGAACGGCCAGATCATCGAAGCGGAGAACATCATTTGGGCGGCGGGTGTGTCCGCCAGCCCGCTCACACCGAAGCTGCGGACCGAACTCGACCACGCCGGCCGCGTGAAGGTGAAGCCGGACCTCAGCCTGCCTGGTCATCCCGAGGTCTTCGCCATCGGCGATATGGCGCTCGTGCTCGACCAGGACGGCAAGCCCGTGCCCGGCGTTTCACCCGCAGCGATGCAGATGGCCCGAAAAATCGCGCGCATCATCCGGGACGAGTTGGACCCTGGCGCTGGACACGCGGCTCGTCCGCCGTTCAAGTATTGGGACAAAGGGACGATGGCGACGATCGGACGCTCGGCCGCCGTGGCCAAAATTGGGAAACTGGAATTCACTGGGTTTCTGGCCTGGATCGCCTGGTTGTTCGTCCACCTGATCTTCCTCATCGGCTTTCGCAACAAACTGGCCGTGCTGCTGCAATGGACTTACTCCTACCTCGCCTACAAACGCGGCGCGCGGATCGTGACGGGGTTATCCGAAGCAGCTCGCTCAAAGAATTGATTCATTGAATCACTCCGCGCCTGCGAGAAGCGCCGGCCGCTGCGCCAAGCCAGGCAAAATGGTCCTGCTTGAGGTGCCACAATGTCAGTTTGTCATCTTCAAAGGCATCCGCCTCCAGGTCGCCAACAATATGAAAATACCTGTGTCCGTGCTCATCGCTGTAAGTTTGCTTCAGGCAGGTGAACTGGGCGCTATCCAGCAGTTGTCCCCAGGCAACAGGCATCGCAACCGCCCAATGGCCGGTGGTCGGATTCAATCTCGCTTCCCACGTATTCAAGCCGTTGACGAACTCAACAGAACGCTCCAGGTCGCGCAAATTTTGAATCAGGCAATTGTGACACTCGACATCCTCTCGGACAGATTCGGACACGGGATTCGCGATCAGGCGCATGAGCTCAGCGACCTTTTTGAGCCGCAGGCTGCGCAGCACTGTGGCTTGGGCGATGGGACCCGCTAACCACTGGAGTCGCGGCGGAAGCTGTTCCATAATAAAGGTCGTTCCAGTGGCCAGGATGATCTGGTCCCGTTGTTCCGC
The DNA here is from genome assembly GCA_003219345.1 of Verrucomicrobiota bacterium. Classification (GTDB taxonomy): domain Bacteria; phylum Verrucomicrobiota; class Verrucomicrobiia; order Limisphaerales; family AV2; genus AV2. The sequence continues at coordinate 17,712 of QHOP01000304.1, read as the reverse complement.
AGGCAATGTCTCCCAGTCGGGCAGCTTATTTGCCACATATCCCTTCAGGAGATGCCACAATTCGGAAAATAATATTCGCCTCTCTCTAAGTTGCGTTTCCAGCAGGGGAAATACCTCCCGTAAATGCGGATAGGAGCGCCAAAGATCCCGGATTTGCGAGTCCCGGAAAAGAAATATGGCCGGGTTTCCCAGGATTTCATCCGCTGTTCCGTCTTCAATCTCAAGCCGCGAGGCGCCTGTCGCCAGCTCAAAAAGGGCGACTCCGGCGGAAAAAATATCCGACGCTTCCGTTGGCGGCACGCCCGCCTGGACGTTCGATGCGTCGATTAACAATTCCGCATAATCGGGAGTTGTTGAATAAACATATTTGTCCGTTTGACCGTAATGGCGCGGTGTAAAGAAAGCTCCCAGGTCAACAAACTTGATTCCTCGCTCTCTAAGGCGAATGATATTATCCGGCTTGAAGTCGATCAGGATGATGCCGTGTCGATGAAACCGCGTCATGATGGTCAAGGCTTCATAGACGGCCTCTTTGAATTCTTCAACCCACTCGGTCTCATAACCGCCGGAGGAAGCCTCCGCACACCACGATTTGAGGTCCTGGCCCTCAAGGTATTCCATCGCAATAAAGGCGTACTTCTTATCATAATTGATGTTCGCCCCGTAATAGGCGGGCACCAGCGGTCTCAAATCCTCGGTGCCCAGAATGTCTTCGAAATTGGCCAATTCGAGGCCGAAGCTCATGTACGGACCATAGCTGATCTCGTCGGGTTTCCCGCAGCTTAGATCAAACATTTTGACGACAACGCGAGGTTGAGTCGTGTGGTAAATCCTGGTCTCGGTGTTGCTTTCCAGGACGTGAGTAAGCTGTACTTTGCCCAGCCCAACCAGATCAATGGTGAGTCCTGAATATTTATCGGCCGATGATTCAGTTGCGTCAGCTTTCACGGTGCCCTCATCCGAAGGCGTGCAAATTCGCAGTTTGCGGACAAACGCGGTCAAGCTGGTCGATTGTGCGCGCTTTCGACGTGGATCATATCAGGACGATTCTAACGGAGAGAACAGGTGAATCCACCCCCAAATGACAGTGGGTGACGGCTTGAATCTGATAACGACATGTGCTTTCGTGGTTGCGCTTGGGCGAACACTTCGCTTCCAGCAGCACAAGCCGACCAGTCGCGAATTTGAAAGCAACCGGCGGAGTGCGAGCCTTGTTCCACTGTTGTATCGTGCGCGCATGAAACAGAACGCACCTTCTCGAAATAACGGCGCTCATCAAAACGGCGCCGCGGCACGGCACGCATACACCACCAATGAGCAACGCTGGCTTGCCGTGCAACGGCGGGATCCCGCGGCCGACGGCCAGTTCGTTTATTCCGTGGCCACGACCGGCGTTTATTGCCGACCAACATGTCCGTCGCGGCTGGCGCTTCGCGAAAACGTCGCGTTTCATTACACCTGCGCCGATGCCGAGCGCGCCGGATTTCGATCCTGCCAACGCTGCCGGCCGGCCGGCGCCTCGCAGCGGGAGCGACATGCGGAGGCTGCGGCAAAGGCGTGTCGCATCATCGAAACTTCGGAGTCGCTTCCCGCGCTGGATGCCCTGGCCAAAGCGGTCGGACTGAGCCGCTATCATTTCCATCGCGTTTTCAAAAACGTGATTGGACTCACGCCGCGACAGTATGCTGCCGCGCACCGGACCGGACGAGTCCGCTCGGAACTGCGCGCGCGACGGTCCGTTACCGAAGCCATCTATGGCGCCGGATTTAATTCCAGCAGCCGCTTCTACGAGCGTTCTTCCGAAACGCTGGGCATGACGCCGCGCCAATATCGGAGCGGTGGCCGAGGCGTCGCCATGCGATACGCCGTCGCGGCCAGCCCGCTGGGGCTCGTGCTGGTCGCGGGCACCGCTCGCGGCATTTGCTCGGTGCGTTTCGGCAACGAACGAACCGCGCTGGAGCGGGAGTTAAGGGAAGACTTTCCGGGAGCGTCGATCGAAAAGGCCGACGGCGCCTTCGAGGGCTGGGTCAACGCGATCGTGGATCACCTCGAGCATCCCGCCGGGAGGATCGAGCTACCGCTGGACATCCGAGGCACCGCTTTTCAGCAGCGCGTGTGGCAGGCCCTGCGCGAAATTCCGGCCGGCCAGACCGCGAGCTACGCCGAGGTCGCCGCGCGCATTGGGCAGCCCGCCGCGGTGCGGGCGGTCGCTCGCGCCTGCGCGACCAACCCCGTCGCGGTGATCGTCCCGTGCCACCGGGTGGTCAAAACCGACGGCGAACTCAGCGGCTATCGGTGGGGTGTCGAGCGCAAACGCCGGCTCCTCAAGCTGGAGGGGGCACTGCCGAGGACAGAGACCGGGTCGTAACACTACTGTCCCAATCTGAATCTACACCGCGTTGGCATTGGTCCCGACGAAGGTTTTGATCTTGAGCGGCTGCTTGAGTGGGTTGAAGAACCGTTTCGATCTGCCAGAGCTCCTTGTAAATGGCAGCGCCGGTTGCGATTGTCCGCCAATCAGCGCTTCACTCTCGCACCGCTGCGCAGACCATCTCCAACACGCGACGCAGGCCGTCATCGCCGCCCATACTGCCTTCGTGAAAAGGAGTCCGCTGGATGGGCTTCCACTCGTCACGTGAATGATCCGGCTCCGCTTGTGGCAGGCCAGTAAGCGTCGGATCATATTGCCCGTTGTTGCCGCCCATCTTGTAAATCACCAGGTCCAGTGACGGCACAATGAGCAATCCGAACCCGCCCGCGCCGGATTTCCAGAACGCATCGCGCGGCGCGCCCGCCACATGACCGTCCGAGTTCTGCTCGAACTGCAGGGTGAACGGGCAATGCGGATTGTAGGGCGACGGCTGGTTGCATTTCGCGATGTAATCCGCCGGCACGAGTTGACGGTCGCCCCACCTGCCCTCGCGCAGCAGGCAATAGCCGAAACGCAGCGCATCCGTCGCGTGCACCGCGATGCTCCCGGCGCCGTTGGCGTGCGGCATAGTGAAGTCGCCCCGATGCAGACAATATCCCCACGCGCCCCAACCCATCGGCCTCGCCAAGCGCTCGTTGATGTAATCCTGCAACTCCATTCCCGTGACGCGCCGCAGCACCATCGACGCGATGTGCGGTTCCGGCGAGGAATAGGAATAACCCGCGCCCGCGTTCGTCCACATCGCGCAGCGGAGTGATGACGTGTCCAGGTCGCGAATGTTCTGACCCGGCACGGCCTTGAGCGGAAACGCCTTTCCCATCACGACGGCTGTTGGCGACTGCCCCTCGCCGTTGTAGCCGCCCGTCATGCACAACAACTGGCCCAGCGTGATGTCCGCCCGCCGCACGTCATCGAGCGGCAACCCCTCGGGCAGGAACGCTTCCGTGAACACCTTTGTGTCGAGGCCTTCGGGGATTTTATCGCGGAACTCGCGCAGCATAATGCCGCAAGCGATGCTCGTGTAAGCCTTGCCCGTGGACGCCATGTCCGGATTCGCGTCGCGACTCGCGCGCCCGAAATACTTTTCGAACACCAGATAACCGCGCCGCACCACGAGCAATCCGCCGTTCTGCGTGCACCGCTGCGTGAACTCCCACGCCTGCTCCAGCTTCGACAAATCCATTGCGGCAAGTTCCCGCGCCTGCGTCGCATCCTTCGCCGTGCGCCAACCGCCCGCGCTGTCGGGGGCCGGGAAATAGTCGGCGGCACAGGTCACAAATTCCGAAACAAGAAACGAGACGAAAACAATGCGGAACGCGTTCATTTTGGCTTTCTGAGCAGCTTTCGTAGCCGTTCGGTCGTTTGCTCACGATCCAGTTCGCTCGCCGCCACTCCCATCACAAGCGCTTCCCAGGCATCGGCCGCGAGTTTTTCATCAGGGAGCAAACCGTTTTCACTGAGAAAAACAAGACAGAAAGGTATGCGGCGGCAACTTCGATTGGATCCGTAAAGAGCGGTTGCCCCAGCATCGTGGCTTGAGGAGCAGCGACCGCCGACTCCAGGAGCGACTCATCCCGCAAGCCGGGAGAACCGCCATGCGCCCGGAGGACTTCCTGGTGAATCGCTTTGACAGCCGCCGCGGTTGGATGCGAGAGCGGCCCGCTCATGAGAGCCGCCGGAAAAGACCTGAGTTTTTACGAATGAGGCGTTTCGCAGTTGCCGCCGCCCGCTTCGGCCCGATGCCCGGACGAATCGGGGTGAGAATGATCGAGCCACCCTGATGAACCGTGACGGTCACCTGGTCGCCGACCTTGAGGCGGGCCAAATCCATCAAGGCCGCATCAAAAACAATGCCCTGCGAGTTGCCCACTTTGGAAATAGTCTTGGTCATCACGTAATACTATGTTTTACATCCGGATCGTCAAGTTAGAGCAAATTGAATAAAACTGTAGCCGCAAAGAACGCAAAGCACACAAGGGAAACAGACAATCTTTGCGTTCTTTGCGGCTGATAGCGGCTACGCAATTTATGAAAACGCTCTAGTGTCTAATTTGGTTGTAGCGGCGGTCTGTGACCGCCGAAAACGGCTGCACAGAACGCCGCTACAATTCAGATTTTTGAAATTAAGACACCGCCGAATTCTGCACTTCCGGCGCGGCAGCACGCGAACTCCGAAGCTTGCAGGCGCGAAAGAACCGGTGCTGCGAGACTTGTTGTCGCGATACTTACGCCATCTCCAGCCCGCGCATGGTGCCGGTGGCGGAGGCGAACCGGTCGGTCTCCAGGCCCAGGCGTTGCAGCATCGAGACAAAAAGATTGGGCAGCGGATAGTTGTGCTGGGTATCGAAGGCGACGTGCTGGCCGTGCTTGAAACCGCCGCCCGCAAAAATCGTCGGCATGTTCGTCGTCACGTGCGTGTTCGCGTTGCCAAGGTTCGACCCGTAAAGAATCATCGTGCGATCGAGCAATGGCTCGCCGTCTTCCTTCACACCCTTCAACTCGTTGAACAGTTCTGCCAGCAGTTTCATGTGCCATTCGTCGATGGTTTTGAGTTGCGCCAGTTTCTCCTTCGACTTCCCGTGATGCGAAAGATTGTGATAACCGTCGCTGGTCTTCACGTCCCCGAACTCGATGGCCGGTGAGTTCACGCTGTCGAGCAGCAATGAAATGGACCGTGTCGAATCCGTCTCGAAGGCCAGCCGCGCCATGTCATACATCAGCTTCACCTTGTCCATATAAGCCTTCGGGTCGGTCGGATCGAGCGGCACGGGCGCGCTGACCTTGGGCTTCGGCTTGCGTTCCCACTCGCGCGACATCTGCATCCGTTGCTCCAGGTCGCGGACACTGGTGAAATATTGGTCCAAGCGGTCGCGGTCGCGCGCGCCCACCGTGCGTTGCAATTCCCTGGCCTGTCCGGCCACCGCGTCGAGGATGCTCCGGCCCGTCTCCAGCTTTCGCACCTGCGCCTCGGTCTCGGCCTTGGTCCCTTGCAAAAACATCCGGGCGAAAACGTCCGCCGCCTTTTCCTCGCAAGGAATCATCACACCCGAGCCCGTCCACGAAAGGCTGCGCACGCCCTGTTGCACGTTCACGCCCAGTGTGAGCGACGGGAACCGCGTCAGATGTCCGATGCGCTCGCCGATGTATTGGTCCAGCGAAATGGTGTTGCGGAAACCGGCGCTGCCCGGATGGGGCGCGGCCGTGAGAAAACAATTGTCCGCCGGATGCCCGCCGTCCACGTCGGGATGCCACACGCCGCTGAACACCGTGAAATCGTTGCGATATTCCTTGAGCACTTCGAGGTAAGGCGACAGCGCATAATCGCGCCCGCTTTCCTTTGGGAAAAAATGTTCCGGCAACAGACCGAGGTTGTTGCAGATGCCGAACATCCGGCGCGGCTTGCCGCCCGGGGTGGTTCCGGCGGCGATCCGCTTGGCCGTGGCGGCGAACGCCGGAGTCATGGCGTCCAGCAGCGGCAAGGAGAGGAGAATACCCGCGCCACGAAGAAACTTTCGGCGCGACAGAGTGGGGCGGGTGGAAACGAAGGGAGCGACGCTGGGTTTGGTAAAGCGCGTTTTCATGGTGAGTAATCAGTGGCAAATAAACACTAATCATCGCTCCAAGTCTAGAAAGTAGTTGACGAGTGCGAAATCCCATCACTGGGTTGGGGTGAGGAGTCGAGTAATGCCCACGCTTGTCGCAAGCTCGTATTCTGCGTAACATCCGCCCCGTCCTGATGGGTTACAACGCAACCATTCGAGCAATGCAAGCTGCCGAGCGGCGGCAGCAGCGCGATGCACAAAGACGATTGCGTGAATTGGAACGTCAGGCAAAGGAGCGGGCCAAGTTGTCGGCAATCGAACAAGCTAATTTGGAAGTCGAGACTTTCCAGAATCAGCTGGACGTTCTTTTGTCAGTTCACAAGGAGCTAGGTGAACCGTGGGATTGGAAAGCGATTGCAGCTTCGTTGCCTCCACCATGTCCTCAAAGGAATTCGCGTAAGGAACAGAGAGCGAAGCAGCGCGCTGCGGTCTTGCCCGCACATCAAAGAGAGGCTTCACAGATTTTGATTGAGCAAGGCCGATTGAAGGACGAGGAGGAATTTCAAAGAGCAGCACAGGCTTATTCCGAACAATTGGCAGAATGGGAAAAGCTCAAGAATCTGGCCCGGAGAATTCTAGCCGGAGAGCACAAAGCATTCACGGAAACACTGGTTGAGTTGAATCCTTTCGCTGAAATATCCGACCTTGGTTCGGCGATTCATTTTACTGTTCACACTGCAAAGTTGGTTGAGTGCGTGTTGAAAGTGAATGGCAAGCAGGCAATCCCGACAGAACTCAAAGCACTGACGGCGAGCGGAAAAGTTTCCATCAAACCGATGCCCAAAGGACGCTTTCACGAAATCTATCAGGACTACGTGTGTGGCTGCGTGCTGCGCATCGCACGCGAATTGTTTGCACTTTTTCCGGTGGACACGGCTTTGGTGACAGCATCCGTTGATTCGTCTGACCCGCGCACGGGCCGGGTGACAGAGTTGCCAGTATTGTCGGTAGTCATCCCTCGCGCTGTTACCGCCCGGCTCGATTTTGGCCAACTTGATCCGTCTGACGCGATGGAGAATTTCCAGCATCGGGGCGATTTCAAAGCGTCCGTCATTCGAGGAGTTGGGCTTTCACGAATTGCTAGCCAACATTCGGAAGTTACGTGAGCAGTTCAAAACAGAAATTGCTCAATTGAGCCAGAACGCCAGCATTCCAGTCCCACAAACCAGCCCTGCGTTATGACCATCGTTTTTGCCGTTCTTTTTGTGCTCGCTTTGGGACTCGCGATTTTCTTTCTCATCAAAAACAAAAAGCTCGAAGAAGAAGTGCTCCGCGTAAACAACTGGGCGCAGAATTCTGTTGCCGACGCCCAAAGATCCGCTGACCAGAGAATTGCTGCGATGCAGCAAGAGTCACAGGCGTCGGTTGCAGAGGCGCAAAAGCTGATTGATCGGCAGTTCGCTGAAATGCAGCAGGAGGCGGAGCGCATCAAGCAGCATTACGAATCCGAGTCTCGCAAAATTCAGGAGGCAGCCGACGCCCTCGTCACAAAAACCATCAAGGATTTCGAGCCGCTTCGGAAATATGAAAAACTTCGGGACGCGGAAGCTGAGGCGCAACGTCAACTTGCCGACGCCCTAAAGGAAGCGACCAGCCTGCGGGCGGAAGCGCAGAATTTGCTGGAACAAGCGCGAACCGCTGTGGCCAACGAACGGTCGTTGGCAATTCAACGAGCTAGGGAAATCCGCGAGCAAGCCGACGCACTTCTCAACCAAGCGACGCGCGATGCTGGGCGCATCATGGCTGAAGCCGAGAAGCGTGCAGAACAAATCGGAGGTGATGCTTATGTTGCTCTGCGTGACAAGCAACTGCTGGAGCAAGCTGCTGCTGCCATGCGCAACGTCATTGAAGGCTACGGAGATCGCTACATCATTCCGACACACAGCCTACTCGACGATCTCGCTGCTGAATTTGGCTACGATTCCGCAGGGCAAGCCCTCAAATCGGCTCGCGATCAGTCCAGACGGATGGTTGAACAGGGTGAAGCGGCGGCCTGTGATTACGTCGAAACGAACCGCCGCGAAATTGCGATTCGATTTGTGGTGGATGCGTTCAATGGTCGAGTGGACGCCATTTTGTCGCGTTCGAGACACGACAACTATGGAACGCTCGAACAGGAAATCCGCGACGCATTCAGCCTTGTCAATTTGAACGGACAAGCTTTCCGAAACGCGCGGATTCTCCCGGCCTATCTCGAGGCGAGATTGGCGGAACTCAAGTGGGCGGTCGTGGTGCATGAATTGGATCGGAAACAGCGCGAGGAACAACGCTATCTGAAGGAGCGACTCCGCGATGAGCAGAAGGCAGAAGAAGAGCGTCAGCGGATGCTGCGGGAAGCTGCAAAAGAGAAGGAACTAGCGGCCAAGGAAAACGAACAGAAACGAGCGGCACTTAAAGAAGCGGAGAAAACGCTTGCCCTGGCGCACGCAGATGATAAAGCGCGGTTGGAACAAGAAGTCCAAAAGTTGCGCCAAGACGTTGCTGACGCCAATCAAAAAGTCGCTGACGCTACTAAACGAGAACTCACTGCCGCGCAGATAGGTAAAATTGGGCACGTCTATATCATCTCGAACGTAGGATCGTTCGGCGAAGGCGTTTACAAAATTGGGCAAACCCGGCGACCGGATAAACAAGAACGTATTGACGAACTCGGTGATGCCAGCGTGCCTTTTGAGTTTGATGTTCATGCCTGGATTAAAAGTGAAAATGCGCCAGCACTTGAACACAAACTCCACAAGCGATTCTTGGCGATGCAGGTGAATAAAATGAATTCTCGTAAGGAATTCTTCCGGGTGAGCTTGGCCGAGATTCAGCAAGAGATTGAGAAGCTCAAGCAAGGTGATGACTTTATCGTCACACTGTGGACTGAAAAAGCAGTCGCCACGGAATACAAGGAGAGTCTAGATATCGAGAACGACCCGCAGAAGAAAGAGAAATGGCTCGCCCGCCAAAAAATCCTCGCAGACCGCCAATTGAGGTTGGATACCCTGCGGATTTCAATTCCAGATGTTCAAGAAACAATCGGCGACAGCCGAGAGGCGTGATTCTTCTATGCATGATTCGGCGCAATTCGATTCCTCACCCGGCCCAGTGTGACTCGCTCGCGCCCGCTCGCTCGGCCTTGCGGGCCTTCGGCTTCGCCAAATTCATTTCGCAGTTTCCCAAACTGCTCAAGTCCTCGTTCGTGGAGGAGAGGGAGAATAATTTCGTGGGACGTTGACCCAGGGCAGCTCTTGCGTTGCGCGAGCGACCCTGGGCTATTTTCTTTTGCCCTGTTGGGGCAGTCACTCAGCGCATTTCGCGACAATTCGAGGAATGGACTCGGTTCGTTGAAACCGCACCGTTGGAGGAAGACGATCTGGCCTGGCGTGTCGCCCGGCGCGCTCCGGTCATTTGTTCCGAAACAATTCGCTCTGCACCAGTTCGTGGATGCGCGTTCCAGGATTTCCTCAATCGGTTCACGGTCGGCGTCCGTCCAGGTGTCCGATTGCTTCAATTCCGCTCTTTGGGTGACTTGGCAGGTGGCAAACGCCGTTCGAGGCGAAGGATTGCGTTCTCAAGCTGTAGAAGATTCTTCTCTCGTTCCAACCGCTCGCGTTCACCAATACGCTCAATCCCAGCGGCGAGGATTTGGACTTTTTCAGTCAGGTCCGCTACACGTTCCTGAAGCTCCTCGATGTCGTCGCGATTTTGCTTCGTTTCATGGGCGAGGAGGAGGAGGCGCTGGACGTACTCAAGAAGTTGCTTCAACACGGTCAATGACGGCCTGAATTTCCTTCAAGTTGCGGTCAATGCGCGCCTTGGTTTTGCGCCCCTCCGTGCGCTTGCGCACAATGTCCTCGTGGATGGTCTTGATTTCGCCGAGGCATCGGTCAATCCGGGCCAGGTAGTTCGCGTCCTGTTTGCTCAGGCCATTGGCGGTGGCGGTTTTCGATGTCATGGGAACATTGTAGCCGCGCAAGCAGCGGACGCAACAGGGCATTTTTGGCATCTGGCGGGTTACCGAACCGAACGAGATCGAGGTTCGTTTTACTGGACACCCCTGTCATTTGTTCCGGAACAATTCGCTCTGCAGCAGTTCGTGAATGAGGCTGCGGACGCCGTAATGGCTGGAGCTGGCGCGTTCCAGGATTTGCTCGATCGGTTCGCGGTCGGCGAAATGGATCGGCGCGCCGGTGGCATAGACCGCCAGTTGCCTCGCCAGGTTGCGGGCGAGTTGTTTTTCGTTCGTGAGCAGGAGTTGTTTCAGCTCGAGAACGTCGCGGAATTTCCGGCCGTCGGGAAGTTCACCGCTGGCGTCCACGGGCAGCGCGTAGTGGAACGCGAATTTCTGTCCGCTTTTGGCGATGCCCCGCGCCAGTTCGCCTTCGGCCTCCGAACGATAGCGGTCGCGCCAGCCGCCCATCACATCAAAGTTCTCCAGCGCGAACCCCGCCGGATCAATCTTGGCGTGGCAGGCGTTGCAGGTTTCCAGGGTGCGATGTTTGTCGAGTTGCTGGCGGATGGTCACCGCGCCGCGAATGTCCGGATCGATGGCAGGCACACTCGCCGGCTGGGGCGGCGGTTTCTGGCCGAGGATGCGCTCCATGATCCACGCGCCGCGCACCACCGGTGACGTGGTCGTGCCGTTGGCCGTGACTTTGAGCACCGCGGCCTGCGTCATGAATCCACCCCGCACGCTGTCCGTTGGCAACGCCGTCCGGCGCAGCGCCACGCCCTGCACCGGCGGCAAACCGTAGTGCGTGGCGAGCCGTTCGTTGAGCATCGCGAAGTCGGACGCGACGACGTTGCGCGCGGGCAAATCATCGCGCACCAATTCGTTGAAGAACAGCCGGCTTTCTTCCAGCGCGGATTCGGTGAGCAAATCGTCGAGGTAATAGTCGGAATACAAATTGGCGTCGGGCGCGGTGGCTACAATTTTCCGAAGATCGAGCCAGTAATCGAGGAAGGAATCCACGAATCGACGCGATTTCGAATCGGCCAGCAACCGTTCCGTCTGCGCGCGCAACACGTCGGGCTCGTGCAATTCATTCTTTTCCGCGCAACGGCGCAGCTGGTCATCCGGCGGGGAGTTCCAGAGGAAGAAGGCGAGGCGCGACGCCAGGGCGTAGTCGTCGAGCCGCCCGGGTTTTTCTTCCAGATAAATGAACTCGGGCGAACACAGCACCGCAGTGTAGGCGGCGATCATGGAGTCGGTGAACGTGTTTCCGTTCTTTAACGCGCTTCGCACGACGGGGAGAAAGCGTTTCACGTCCGACTCGTCGGTCGGGCGGCGATAAGCGTGCCGGACGAATTCCCGGAGCAATCGCTCGGCATCGGCCATCGGTTTTTTTGAAATCACCTCCACGCCCGGCGCCGGTTTGAATCGGCGTTGACCGAACCGGTTCGTATTGCTGGAATCCTCGTCAACTTTCGCCGCCTCGCGATTCACCATGGGCAGATCGCCGAAGAGCAGTTTGTGTCCCGCGGGCGGCCATTGGTCGTAGATCGGGCCTTCGACTTCGAGCCAGCGGAAAACCACGCCGGGTTGACCGTCTTTTTCCGCGAGCGGATTTTGCCAGCGGGCCGCGCCGGGCCGGGAACGGAACAACCGTCCCGCGTCAGGCCGGATCATCTCGCCGGCCAGGAGCCAGGCATCCAGTTCATGCACGGCCGGCTCCGGTGTCACGTCGAAGTCACCGAGATGGCGGAGCAAACGCGGCGGCGTTTCGGCCGTGATCGTGACCGGCTCATCGCGGCGGCCTTTGGAAATGTCGTCCAGGTTCGGAATGAACCACTTGTTGCTCTCGCCGGGTCCGACCCACACGGAATAGGCGTTGAAGCGCAGCTTGTAATGGCCGGCGACCGGCGCGCGGAACTGATTGAACTTCGGCTCAATCGGTTCGTAAGCGCTGGCCACCACGCCGACACCTTCCAGCTCCCGCAATTCCGCGTTCGTGCTGGCGATGGGCGCATCCCCTTTGCGCACGTCCGGCTGTCCCTGGAAGCCGAGTACCGGGAAGGTGGCGCGTTCGGGCGCGGTGTTGAACACGTTGAACTTCATCGGACCGGTGTAACTGCGCTGGTCGCGCGCGTAGTAGCGTTTAACTCTCGGCTCCGGCCGCTCGGCCTGGGTCGCCATCGCCTGGCGCAACGCGTAGTCCGCCGCGCCGAGATATCTCGCCATCTGCACGTGCGACACGTCGAGCGCGTCGCCGATCTTGTTGAAACGATCCGCCTCGCCGTCTTCGGGCAACGAATCGCGCACCTGCAGCCAGGGCGCGTGCAACAGGTCGCGCAACGCGTTCTCGTATTCGTAGCGGTTGAGCCGGCGCCGCGTCGCACGGCCTTCTTTCGCGATGCGCGACCGCTCGACGGACACGAGCGACGAAGATAACGATTTCGTGAATGCCTCCAAGTCCGCCGGTTCAGGTCGCGGCTTTTTCTTCGGGGGCATCTCGCCGTTGCTGACGCGGTCGTGCACGAGCACCCATCGGGAAAAGTTCGTGGCGTTCGCGGGATCGAACTTCAGCGCTGTCAGGTCCAGCTCCCCTTTCTTCGTGTCGGTGTCATGGCACTCGACACAATTTTTTTCGACGAACTGGCGAACGACCACGGGTACATCACCGGCCATTACCGGTCCGGTGACAGCCAGGAGCAGGCTGGACCGGGCCAATACGCTCATGCCATTGAAACGGCGCGATTTCACAAGGCTCTTTATCATTCAAATCCCGCCTCCGCACGAAGTCAACGCAACGGTTGCAGTCTCGAAAACGAACATCCTGCCGGTCGTCGTTGAATCGGGCCGCGAATCCCAGATGGCTCGGTCATGACCGTTGAATTCCGGCTTGAGGGACTGGAATTCGTGGCGCTTAACGGCGGCCCGCACTTCAAATTTACCGAGGCCATCTCGTTTGTCGTGAACTGCAAGACACAGGCGGAGGTGGACAAGTTTTGGACAAAGCTCTCCGCCGGCGGCAAAGAGGTGCAGTGCGGCTGGCTCAAAGACAAATAAACTTCAACCGATTGCCAAAGCCGAAATATCCGTGTCCATCTGTGTTCATCCGTGGTTGAAATTCTTTGCGCCTCCACGTCTCTGCGTTGAAAGGATTCCGCGCTCATCAGCGCCAATCAGTGGTCGAACCCGGTTTTGATTGAGTGCGCAAGCGGTTTCGATTAAAACGGTTTCCGCGTTCGCAGCAAACTTTTCGGAAAGTTGTCCTGAACGCGTCGGCTCGTTCGTCGTATCAATGAAAACGGCATGTTCTGACGAGCAACGAATGAGCCGAGCCGGGTGAATTCGCTGATGAAACTGGACGAGAGCAGATACGACGCGGAAAAAGTTCGGTGAATGGCGGATGTATGACGTCAAGGGCAAATTGATCAATCAATCGCACAAGGCGAAATAGGAGAACAAAATGAGCAAAGTGAGAGTCTTGGTTGGAACAAAGAAGGGCGCGTTCATCCTGACTCGCCCGCTGAGCCGAACCGCATCTACGCGTCGCAGACGAGCGGTTGGTTCGGCCAGGTAATCCAACGCTCCAACGATGGCGGCAAGACCTGGGAGGCACCCGGCAGCCGCCCCGAGGAGTTGGCCGGCCCCGATGGCGCGCCCAAAGGCGAAAGCAACAAGTTCGTCTATGAAGGCAAAGTGGGTACGCACAAGTGGTACGACGGCACGCAGCATCCGTGGGAATTCAAGCGCGTCTGGCATCTCGAGCCGTCCCTGAGCGATCCGGACACAGTCTATGCCGGCGTGGAAGACGCAGCGATTTTCAAGACAACCGACGGCGGAAAAACGTGGAAGGAGCTTTCGGGGCTGCGCAGTGCCAAAGGCCATCTCTGGCAACCCGGCGCGGGCGGCATGGCCGTGCATACGATCCTTCTCGATCCGAAGAACGCGAACCGGATTTTCATCGCCATCTCGGCGGCAGGCGCCTTCCGCACTGATGACGGCGGCAAAACCTGGAAACCGGTGAACCGCGGACTGAAGTCGCAATACGAACTTCCCGACCCGGATGTCGAAGTCGGACATTGCGTTCATCGCATTGCCATGCACCCATCGCGCCCGGACGTGTTGTTCATGCAGAAACACTGGGACGTGCTGCGCACCGACAACGCTGGCGAACAGTGGCGCGAGGTCAGCGGCAATCTGCCGACCGACTTCGGCTTCCCGATTGACGTTCACGCGCACGAACCGGAAACCATCTACGTGGTTCCCATCAAGAGCGATTCCGAACATTTTCCGCCGGACGGGAAGCTGCGCGTGTATCGCAGCAAGACCGGCGGAAACGAATGGGAAGCGCTCACGAAAGGCCTGCCGCAGAAGGATTGTTACGTCAACGTGCTGCGCGACGCGATGGCCGTTGACTCGCTCGAGCCGTGCGGCGTGTATTTCGGCACGACCGGCGGGCAGGTCTATGCCTCTGCCAGCAGCGGCGACACGTGGAATCCCATCGTCCGCGACCTGCCGGCTGTGTTGTCGGTCGAGGTTCAAACGCTACCGTGAGTGCGAAAACCGAAGGAAATCCGAAGCCCGAAATCCAAAAGCTTCGGATTCGACAGCGCGGAAATCCCGAGCATTTCACGCCAGTGCCACGGTGGGCGTTAACAGCCCGTTTAAAAACTCCTTCTTGTGTAGCCGCCGAGGTAACGAGGCTCAGATTTCTTTGGGACGAAAAGAAAGAATCAGAGCCTCCTCACGTCGGCTGCTACTTTTTCGACAGGCCGTTAAACTTTGGATTTCGGACTTTTTTCGGACTTCGAGAATTTGGAATTCGGATTTTATGATGATCCGCATAGTGCTGCCATATCACTTACGGACGTTGGCGCGCGTTGACGGCGAGGTACAGCTGGAGGTTGCGAGCCCGGCTACGCTGCGCTCAGTGCTCGACGCACTCGAAGCACGCTATCCGGTGCTGCGCGGGACTATCCGCGACCATGGCACGTTGAAGCGCCGGCCATTCGTCAGATTCTTTGCCTGCAAAGAAGACCTGTCCCTCGAACCGCCAGAGACCCGGTTGCCCGAAGCGGTCATGAGCGGCGCGGAGCCCTTTCTGATTGTGGGGGCCATGGCGGGCGGCTAACTAAACGGCAAATGCCGGAGCGCGCGATTTGAAGTTGATCCTTCCGGGCTCATTGGAAGGGAATTGTTCTACGCTCAGGGCAGTGTCCAAAAGCAGGTGCTTCCAGCCGGTAGCAGGAGTCGTCAGATGGCGGCCACGCCGGCATCATGCCCGTGGTAGCAACCGCCGGGCATTGCTCTGCATGATGGCCTGAAGTTGTTGGACGTCGAGCGGCGACTCAATCAATTTTAAGATGGCTGTTTCCACCGGAAAGTATGGGGCATGGGAACCGAAGACGATCCGATCGACGGGCACGCGCGCCGAGGGCAATCCTTGGACCGTGCCGATCATTCGACCCACTGCGCCATTTCCTTCAAGTCGCGAAATATCCATGACCGTGTTGGTCTTCGTCATGAATAGCGACAGGTCTTCGCCCTGGCTCGAACCGGAGAAATGCAGCAACTCAACTTTCGCGTTCGGCGTACTCTGCACCGCCTTCAACAACGGGGCGAAAGTGACCGGGCCGACGTTGATAATGGGATGGTGCACCCGCAGGTCCTCCATGCCGAAGACCACCTGAAGAATCAGACCGCGTTCCGCGATCATTCTCATTAGACTCTCCATCCCGGGATGGTCCAGATCGAATGGCTGATAGCCGGGATAAATCCGAATGCCCGGCATTTGGTGAACCTCATGACAGCGCCGGACGTCCTCTTGCCAATCCGGCCAGGCCAGGTTGATGCTACCAAACGGAATCAAAAAGCCCGGTCCATGCTCCAGGCATTCGGCCGCCAGGCGCGCATTGACCCCATTCATATCTTTGGCGAGCAGCGCCTCGAAACTGCCGGCCCAAGCCTCGATGACCCGATGTTTCTTGAGTTTTGCTACCAGGGCCTGGGTGTCGCGGTATTTCAACGCGCGGAAAGGCCAGTTGAACAGATTCACATTGGTGTCGATGATTCCAGGGGTCGGGGAGGAGCTGACGGCCGGGGCGTTGGGAGCCGCAGTCTGTGCCGCTGCCGCCAATGGTTGATGGCCGCGGAGCGAAACAGCAGTCACGCTTACCAGGGATTTCTTCAGAAAACTGCGTCGATCGATGGGTTGCATGAGTAAGCGAAATGTCTGTCGGTCAATCAAGGCTCAATTTTCATACCCTTTTTGCGGAAGATGGATGCGGTAATTCGCCGGAGATTTCCACCGAAGATTTTCATTCGATCGGCCTTTGAAATATCGGCATCCAAAACCTTGCCCAGCTCAGTGGCATAACTGCGGCTTGGGCCGTGCCCGCCCCACACGAGCCGATCCACACCCAGTTCCCGGATCGCATACTCGACCATGCCGGAATGTGGATCCGATCCTGCGAATTCCAAGAGGACATTCTTGTGCGGACGAACGGCTCGGACGCCCAACTCCCAGTCACCACCGGAATGGCCGCAAATCATCGCCACCTGGGGGAACCTCTGCGCCAGCTTGGCCAAATCCATGGGCGTCGATTCAGATTCACCGTTACCACCGCCAGGCAACCGCGGCATTCCGCCAACCTTGAGCCAGGTATGGACGTACACATGCACATCCAGTTCCGCGGCGAGCCGCATGATCGGATCGTTATTGGGATGACTGCAGGTTACTCCCTTCTTGTCGCTGCCAGGATATTTTATTCCGATGCAGGGACCGTCGCGGATCCATTTTTCGATCTTGGCGCAACTTTCGTCGGGATAAGTCGGGTCGATAGGCGTGCGGCCGGAAAGGCGGTCTTTATCCCGCTCCAGAATCCTGAGGATTTCCGCGTCGTATGGATATGGGGCAAACGGCTCGTCCAATGTGCCGCCGACCTCCTGGGCGATGGACCGTTCGATGCCCATGCGCTCGACGAAAAAGTTATTTCTCTCGTACTGCTCGACGGGGTTCTTCGCTGCAAAGCCATGGAAGTGATTGTCCCAGATTCTGTAGGCAACCAGGTCGTCCCGCGTGGGGAGTCCGTAGTCAGCCGGGTTGATGAAAAACTCACGTGGATTCACATCGTTCTTTGGCCCGTAAGTATTCCGTGATTGAACAGGAGACAACAGAGAAAACAGAGATGGCACTGAAGCGCAATCTCTGGATGTTCTGATTCAGTCCTTGGGCTCGAATCAATTAATCTTCTCAACCATACCATGCTTCGATTTCGAGCAGGTCGGCACCCACCTCCGGGCGAACCACCAGCCGGTAGTTCACTCACCCAGTCTCCGTTTCAGGCGAGCTTCAAATTCGTCCCACGGGATGGCAGTTCCAGGATTCTTCTCGTGCGCTGCGATGCGCGAGTCGAGCAGCGCCTTTTCGTCGGGCGTGAGGGGATCGTCCTCATCGAGCCAGTCGTTGCCGTCCAATTCGGCCAGCTTGAGGCGGATTTCTTCGCGCTCCGCGGGTGTGAGCTTGGGCAGTTCTTCGATAATCTCGACTTTGCTCATGGCGGGAAAATAGCGCATCACCGCGGTGGTGTCAGCCCAAAATCGGGCCGGCGCCTCTTATGATGAAGTCCAACTCCTCCGCCGTCAGCCCGCTGAGTGTCGAGGCTGAGTGAAATCGAGAACCTTTCGTTGGTAGTCACCGTCCTGCTTGATTAGCGGGAACTCTAATTCCAGCGCGGACCAGTTCC
>QHOP01000287.1:9720-16558 GCA_003219345.1 Verrucomicrobiota bacterium | reverse complement strand
AGCAGCGCGTAATCGGCGAAGAGGCGGCCTTTTTGTTCCGTTTGCGCCGCGTCGAGTATCGCCGGCTCGTTCGTGATAGATAGACTGACTGGAACGCCGGCTAACAATCCCTTCCAGGCGCCCGGCCGAGTAACATTCGTAGTGTTCAGGGTCGCGGTGATTGCGAAGGCGCCGGTCGGAAGTTGCGCGGTTTCCTCTGGCGTGAGCCACCACAGCATCCGTCCGCCGGAATCCGAACTGAGCTGCACTGTTTCGTTGGTGAACGGCGCGGGACTGAAGGGCCACGTTTGCGGTTGATCCTGTGCGTCGCGCACATCGATTTGAAGCGCGTTAAACCATGGGCCGTTCGTGCCGGAGATCAGGATCGGCGCCGCGTTGGAATCAAATGCATCGGGGTGAATGAGCGCGACCTTAAACATGAGCGGCCAGCCGCGATATAGCACCAGGTCCTTGCTTTGGTTCGCGGAAGCGGCAACGATGATGCCGGGTTCGACCGTCAGGACGGCGTTTGAGCTGGTTGTCTCGCCGAGCGCGTTGCTGACAATGACGGAAAACTCTGCGCTATCGTCGTCCGGGAGAACCGGGCCGACCAGATAGCTGTCGCTGGTCGCGTCCGCGATCGCGGCGCCATCGCGCAGCCACTGAAAGGTCAACGGTTGAGAGCCGTCCGCGGAGATGCGCCAGGTGAACAGCTCCCCTTCGCGCACCGCTGAATCCGTGGGCTGAACCGTGATTACTGGAGGACCTTCAGCCGCCCCAGCTCCAAGCGAGAGAAGCAAGCCTGCCAACATTGGGATAGACCGGAGAAATTTCATCAAATCACCATTGCTGCAAAGGGTATGTTCGATCGTGTTTTGCGTGGTCCTTATACTTGTCGTTGACGCAAATCTGATCCTTACAGTTGCCGCGCTTGGCATGGGCATCGCCGTAGCGCGTTGCTGAAATACCGCTGCTCGAGGGGGAAGTACATAGGCTGGTCCGCGCTGCGCGATCCAATGGAATGACGTAGCGCACGTCGGAGGCATCACGAAGGTAGGCGGTAGCAGCCCCGTACCGCATGATGCATTGCGGGTCACCGCTGTGTTGCCCGTGGGGAACGGCGACGTTGGGCTTGGCAACCTTGAGCCCGTTTTCCGTCAAGGGAGCCTCCATTTCAAAGTCGACGTTGTCGCCGTTCTCGCGCCGGATGGTCACCTGCCGGGTCGGGGGTATTTCGAGGACGATGGGTCGCGGAGGATTATCGAGCGAAAGGGTTCCCACCCAGGTGACTTTCCCGAGATCTTCCTCTCCATGGTGATAGACGCTACAGGCATGCGCGAGTTCATGCGCGACGCAGTTGTCGCCAAGGTAGATGTCAACCGCTCCATTCTCCAGGAAGGTCATCTGCGCGGCAACCAGCCCGGCGGGATCGATCTCCACCTGTAAGGTGGCACCCGGGGTTGTGGGGTGTCTCGCGTTCAGTTCCCGGGCGGCCGCCTCACAGAAGTCTTTGATCTCCTGCCGAACCACCATCCGTATCCCGGTCTGGTCGTGAAGATGGTTCGGATTGCTCCCGTGATTGATGTTCATTACATTGAACTCACTGATCTCGTCCTTGCGTAAGAGATCGTGGATCAAGAGCCCACTCAATCTCTCGAATTTTCTGATGTCGGGCTTCGAACTATCATCGCTGCTGTGGTAAATGAAAAGGTCCTTCCGATGCGGATTGGTGCGAACATGAGTTCGGTTGACCGAGAACCCGCGATATTCCTCGTAAAGACTGTAACCATCGCCTGAATGACCATCCCCGGCAGGCCGATCGTCCTCGTCACTGCTGTCGGCAAGTCCCTCTGCGCCCACCTTGGGCATCTTCTTCCATGCGTCCGCGATAAAAGAAGAATCCTGCCGCTTGGGGAGGAGCACGTCCGAACGCTGTGGATCACCGATGAGATGGCCAACGACTGGAGCGCGACCCTCGATTTCGGCGCTGACCCGAATCTTGCCATAGGCCCCGAAGTCGAAACAGGAAACGGTCACCCTTGCGCTCTGGATGCCGGCATTAGGATTAGGATCAGATACCTCGACTTCCGCCGGGCTAACGACGCGAGTGGTCGCGCCGGGATTCAGCGACTGGTTAAGCTCCGTCTCAAATCGGAGGTCCGGCTCTGTCGATGGCGATTCGACTGGGAAATTCATGCATACACCCGGTTCCTTCGAAACATTGACCAGCTCGAATTTTAAGGCCTTGGCGCGGACATTCGTCGGACCGCCGCCTTTCTTTTGCAACCTCGCCGAAACTTTGTTCGAGTTGCCGCGCTGGTCGGGATTCTCCAGGTTACCCTTTGGAATCCACCTGGCGTAGTTGCTTGGCTCAACAATGACTTCCACGTCGTCCGAAATACCCTGAAGGTTCCAGGTGAGTTCAACCGTACCTGGGATCAATGGCGCCCCCGCTGCGGCAGCGTAGCCCAGGACGCAGTCATCGCAGGAAGAGGCGGTGCAATAGCGATCTGCGGGGTAGGTGTAAGTATCGCTCAGGATCATTCCAGTGCTCGGCAGCGTAAATTTTGGGAAAGGAGGCAACGTTCCCGGTATCCCGCAAAGAGCCGGGAGTGCAGTGCCATCGAATATGGCATCGCCAGAATACCCAGCCCCAAAATTAACGCTGTAAGTCCCGTTTGTGACATTAATCTCCAAGTATGCGGTCCCAACAGGAGCAAAAGGGCTGCTCAGCACCCCGTTGATCGTCAATATTGTCGGAGGATCAAGCTTCAGAGTCATCCCGTCGTGAACACTAAATTGGGTCGGAGGCACGTTGCTCTCACCACTCCAAATTAGCAAAAAAGGATCGCTGAGGCCTAGGTCTCCGGCAGACAACCTGATTGGAAATGCGACGGAACGTTCAACGCTCCAACTGACAGTCGGGGAGTTTCCCGCACTACTAAGCCGCATCGTGACCTGTGCATCCCAGGCAACGACCGAACGGAAACGCGCGGGATCCTCGGCTCCCCAGGCGGTAATTCCGAATCGCGCGAGGACGAGCACGAGGATCACGAACCTGCTTTTCATGGGAGTTTCCTCTGCTGTTTCATGGGCGCTCCTGGGTTTTGTCCGGGTCTCGTACCGCAACGGCTGCACGCGGGGAGTTGGCTGAAAACGGACAAGTCAGCGTCTCGGGAATGCAGATGCGCTGAGAGTAGCCAGGTTCTGCGCGAAAAAGCAAGCCCGAAGTGTAGAATATCATCGACTACTTCACTGACGGAACGGAATCATCGCTTGACTCACGCATGACAGGGCCGTCAGTCAGGCACGGCAGGAAGCTACCGCGCGACGCGGAAGAATTGGCGGGCGCGGGTCAGATCGACCGTGAACGAGTAACGGTTGCTGACGGTGGTGAAGTTGGTGGTGAGCAAAGACCACGCGCTCAGATCGGAGGAAGTTTCCAGTCGGTAGTTCAACCCCGGATATCCCGACCAATTCAAAACGACGTGTTCGTTAATCAGCGCGTGCTCAAGGGTTGGAGGAGCCACGATCTGCTCCAGTTCAGCTTCCTTGAGCAAGAGTTCGCTCGGCGGCTCCGGCGCGTCCGGTGACTGCAACGAGACCTGATCCAGCGCCTTTTCGACGCTTCGGAACGCGTCGTCGAATAGTCCTGCGGCCTCTTTCAAGTAAACCTCATACGTCAGACCGCCGATGTTTGTCGGATAAGCCGCGAGCAGCGCGTCGATCTCCCGTTGCGCCTGATCCCGGTCGCCCTGCAGCAGCGCGTAATCGGCGAAGAGGCGGCCTTTTTGTTCCGTTTGCGCCGCGTCGAGTATCGCCGGCTCGTTCGTGATAGATAGACTGACTGGAACGCCGGCTAACAATCCCTTCCAGGCGCCCGGCCGGGTAACGTTCGTGGTGTTCAGCGTCGCGGTGATTGCGAAGGTGCCGAGCGGCAGTTGCGCGGACTCCTGGGGTGTGAGCCACCAGAGCATTCGGCTGCCTGCTTCGGACGTGAGCGGCACGACTTCATTGGTGATGGGCGCGGGATGGAAAGGCCACGTTTGCGGTTGATCGTTTGCGTCGCGCGCATCAATTTGCAGCGCATTAAACCACGGACCGTTCGTGCCGGAGATCAGAATCGGCACGGCATTCGAGACGAACGATTCGGGATGGAGCAAGGCAACTTCAAGGACGAGAGGCCATCCGCGATAGAGCACGGCGTTAACAGAATGGTTGACCGAAGCAGCAACAACAATACCGGGTTCGACTCTGAGCATCGCATTCGAGCTTCCGGCAATCCCAAATGTGTTACTGAACGTCACCGAGAACAGCGCACCATCGTCGGCTGAGCGTACGGGGGCGGTCACAATGGAGGTCGAAGAGCCTGCAAGCGCGAGACCATTGCGATACCAATTGATTGTCAACGGAGTGGAGCCAACGGCCTGGGCGCTAAAGGTGGCCATTTCGCCTCTGCGCACGGTCGTGTTGACGGGTTCGACTGTGAGGATCGGCGGCCCCTCACCCGCCCGCGCTGCCACCTGTGCCATGACAACAACGGCTAGCCAAGCCACGGTGCGCTGGCATCGCGGCAGCTGGATCAACTGATCTCGCGAAGTACTACTCACGCTTGTGTTCTCCGGCATCCATATACTTGTCGTTGACACATATCTGTCCCTTGCAATTGCCACGCTTGTCGTCGGCGGCTCCGTGCCGCGAATTCGGCGGCTGATTGACGCCGGTACCAGCTGGAGAGGTGCAAAGATGCTCCTGCGCCACGGGCAGCCAGTCCGCCACATAACGCTTTCCCGACGCATCGAGCTTGTACGCGTTGGCAACGTCGTAACACATCATGCAACCCGTGTCCCCGCTGTGCTGACCTTGAGGGGCCGCGACCCACCGAGGATAGATTAATTTCTTGTCAAACTCGAAAGGCAGAAAAGCGCGCGTTCCGTCGGGTTTGCAAATTTGGGTGAGCACAGTGGCGGGCGTGTCCGTGTCTTCCGGTAATTCGTGCAACTCATTGGATCCGCCGGGTAGCATCTCCATAACCCAGCGCCGCTTCCCTAAGTCAAGGTCCCCGTGATGCCACACGCTGCAACAATGGGCAATCTCGTGCGCAACCGCCCCGATCGAAGCGAGAGTGAAAATGGCGGTCGCTTCCGCGCCGCTGAATTCAAGGCCGCCCGGTTCTCCCTTTGGTTCTATGTCAGCAAACAGCTTGGAACCGGGAGTGCTGTTGTGAATGGCCCCAACTGCTGTTACTGCCTGGGAGTAGCCAAGCTTTTGTTGCCGAAGTTTTAGCAGGATCCCGCTCTGCGGATGGCCGGAATACGCGTGTCCGTGATTGACGTTCATCAGGCCAAACTGACTGATCTCGTCTGCGCGCAGTTCGTAGTAAACTCCCAGCAAAGACGCCGCCTTGAAAGCAAGGATCGCACCCGTCACACGACCGTCGGTGATGTCGTTTCGGATGAACACCTCTTTGCGCAGCGGTATGAGACGGCGATGGTCGCGGTTTTCGGAGAAACCTCGATACTCTTCATACAAAGTGTAGCCGTCACCCAGATGGCCAAACTCGGCTGAGTCGCCTTCCGGAAAATCTTCGTCGTCGGCCTCGTCGGCCAGGTTGCTGACTCCCCATCGTTCCTTCCAGATGTCCGCGATGTGAGAGCCCGGCTGGCACTTCGGAAGCGGGACGTTCGCACGCTTCTGCGGGTCTCCCTTGAGATAGCCAACAATCGGATCCCGCCCCGAGACATAGGCGGTAACCCGGATTTCACCATAAGCTCCAAAATCAAAACTGGAAACCATCGCCTGGGCCGTCAGCACGCCTTGTTGATCGGCAAACACTCCAACCACATCGTCGGTCACAATGACGGTGTCTCCGCCGCTGTCCTCCGGCTGATTGAGATCGAACTCAAACTTCAGATCCGGTTGCGTTGAGGGGGACACGATGGGGAAATTCATGCACACCCCTGGTTCGGCGGAGACGTTGAGCAACTCGAAGTCGAAGCGCGTAGCGCGCGCCGTGGGCACGCCTCCGCCTTTCTTCTGCAATCTCGCCGACAGCCTGTTCGTGTTGCCGCGCTGATCAGGTTGCTTCAAATTTCCTTCGGGCGTCCATTCAGCATAGCCTTCGGGCTGAACGACGACCTCCAGCTCCTCCACTTGAGGCGTGAGCGACCAGGTCAGCACCAACTCTCCGGTCAATTCTTTCAGCTGCTCAACCGCGATCGGCGATCCGGAAGCCGCAATCGTGAAGACCGGTGCATCCTGAAGATCCAATTGGCTGAGGGAATACCGACGGCTGCCTTGCAGTATCATTCCAGAAGCCGGAAGTGGTTCGACGATTGGATTAGTGAATAATTGGAACGGGGGAAACCAGATGAGAAAGCTGTCAGGGAATGGATCGCCGTTCACCGTCCCGCTTATAGGCCCGACCACATAGCCTGGTTTGAGTCTGTAACTGATCCTGGCAAGGTCTATCTCGAGACCGCAGCCTGGCATCACCATCATTGAGGGCCCGTCGCTGGCCTGGTATGTTTCGGTGAAATCCCCGCAAGTCCGGTGACCCATGTCCTGGATGGAAAGATTCACCGAAACATTCGTGTTCCCGGCGTCATCCCAGATTAACGGGAACAAAAGTTCGAGCTGGCTTGAGATCACTCCGGCGTGACTGAATGACCAGTTATAAACGCACTTCACAGAGTCCGTGTACGTGCCACTGGACTGAAGTGTCCTGGTGAAGGTCGCTTCCCAGGTCGTCACGGCCAGAAACCGCGCCGGATCCTCGGCTCCCCAGGCGGTGCTCCCCATCTTTGCGAGGACGAGCGCGAGGATCACGAACCTGCTTTTCATGGGAGTTTCCTCTGCT
>QHOP01000287.1:0-9620 GCA_003219345.1 Verrucomicrobiota bacterium | reverse complement strand
ATGACAGGGCCGTCATTCATGCACACAAAACGGTTCCCGCGCGAGCAATCTTTCAAAAAAGTGCGCGCCGTTTTGCCGGGTCGGGCAAGTCAAGACCGTCCTTTTGCTCCAGCGTGAACCTCGACTCGACATTCGGTCTTCGTACTGCTTTCGGGCTTCGCCATTCGGATTTCGGATTTTGCCGCCAGTCTTTCATTTCGCGCCTCCGCCGAGTTTCGAGTTGAGCAGTTGTTCCATTTTTTCCAGCCGTTGTTTCAGCTTCGATATCTCCGTTTCCTTCTGTTCGAGCTTCTGATTCAACGCCTGAATCGCCGCCAGCGCCACGCCGCCTTCATCGACCGTGGAAATATGTTTGTCGTCTGAACCGAGCGCGAACGCGGCCTGGAAGTCCTGCGCCATGGGGCCGATGTGTGGCTGGCCGGGCGCGTGTTTGTAGTTCCAGCGGGAAAGCGGCAGGTGAGCCAGGCGCGCCAACACTTCCTGCGCGTTCACCGGCTCGAAGTTTTCCTTCAGCGCGCGGTCGGAAGCGTTCTGCCAGGTCGTGCCGTCGCAGGTGGCATTGACGACTTGCAGCATTGCGCCGGGTGCCGTTGTTCCAATGCCAACATTTCCGCTGTTGAGAATGCTCATCCGGTTGGTGGACGCGGTATAGAAGTCCAGCCCGTCTTGGTTGCCGCCCGCAGTGCGCTTCGATGCGATGGCTTCGCCGCTGTTGGAGCCAAAGGTCAAAGCGCTGGCGACTGAACCATTATTGGCGTTGGCCTGATCGATGTTAACGCCTGCGGCCACGCTCAGTTGCTGTTGCGGCGAAGCAGTGCCAATGCCCACTCCGCCCGAAGCGCGAATTAAGAATTGATCGTTGGCGGTTGAAGAAAAATCCGCATTCTGCGAGTCGGCCCAGACGAACGCGCCCTGATGATTTGCCTTGGCTCGGCGTCCGGCGGCGAAGCTGAGGTCTCCCGCAGCGGTGTTGTATTGGCCGCCTGGCACCGTCGCAGCAAGGCCGCTGCTGGTGTTCTGATAGCCGCCGCCCACCGTCGCCAAACCGCTGCTGGTGTTCTGATAGCCGCCGCCCACCTTCGATGAACTATTGCCTCCTCCACCGGCGATTGTCGCGCCATAAGCTTCCGGTCGTCTTATGAAATTCAGCGGTGAACCGCCAATCACGTTCACGCTGTTCGAGTGGTCGACATCCGTCGTCGGCTCCAGGCGCAATGCGCGCCGCCCGTTCACTTTGAACTCCACCGACTGGTTGTCCGTCGTGCCGAGGAAGTTCACGCTGGGATCAGTCCCCGCGTTTCCTGTGCGCGACCACGCATCGGCCGAGCCGGGCGGTCCTAGCGGGCCCTGCGCTCCTTGTGGGCCAGTCAGGCCAACCGGACCTTGTGGACCCTGGGGACCAACAGAACCGGCTGGGCCTTGGGGACCGGCCGGCCCTTGAGCGCCGGTCGGACCCGTCGCGCCTTGTTGAGCCAGCGTGGTCCAATCGGCGCCTTCAACGGGGGAGACGTTCGTGTTCGCACGCTTGGCCGTCCAGGCCGAACCGTTGAAAAAAACCGCGTCATCAGCCAGGTAGCTCGACGCATTGTTCCATGCGCCGAGCCAGTTCAAGCCTTTGGGTCCCGACGGACCCGCAGGACCAGCCGTGCCAGTTGGACCTTGTGGTCCTTGGGGACCGGTCGCTCCGATTGGACCGGGCTGGCCTTGAGAACCTGTGGGGCCTGCTGGCCCTGCTGCCCCCTGTGGTCCCTGGAGACCTTGCGCGCCTTGCGGCCCTGCGGGTCCCTGGGGACCTTCGGGTCCAGCCGGCGTCAATGCATACAGAGCATACGGCGCTGGTGTGAGCGGTTGACGCGGATTCAGCGGTGTGAAAGTGCCCGTGCTGCCTCCGGGCCGCAC
Source organism: Verrucomicrobiota bacterium (assembly GCA_003219345.1). Lineage (GTDB taxonomy): Bacteria > Verrucomicrobiota > Verrucomicrobiia > Limisphaerales > AV2 > AV2. Next base: position 7,721 of record QHOP01000287.1, on the reverse strand, counting down.
AGCAATCTCCAGCCAGTGAGCAGTGCCGTCGAAGGCGTTCGGACCGAAGTCCAGCGTGATGGTGAACAGGCCGTTGTTCACCGCTGTTGCGGCGTTGGTCAGCGGTCCGGCGATGACCGCGCCGGGGTTGTTCGTCGAATCGTAGATTGCAAATCGCAAGTCGTAAATGCCATTGGCCGGATTATCACCGTCGGTCAGCCTGCCCTGGTAAGTAAAGGACGTTCCCAACGGGGCGGCCAGGAGCTGGATTGTGGCGAGCGTTAGAGCGAGCAGCATCAGCGTGGACAACTTTGGTTTCATAGGACGATCTCCTTGACTATTCATGGGCGGTTGCTGGGTTGATCGGATCAACCCCGACTGCACGCGGGGCGTTGGCCGAAAAGGAACGAGTCAGCGTCTCGTGGAGGCAGATGCGTGGAGCTTAGGCGTAATCGGGACGGAAAGGCAAGCTCATTCCAGGGCTAAACACGGTTCGGGTCGTGTACTAACGGATTGTTGCCGGGGGATTATTTCTTGGGTGACTGGAATACGAAAAAGAGAGCTGCGTAAGCGACCAGTATCAATCCACAGACAGTGAGTGCGCCTTTAACATTGCTGTCGTCTCTGGTCGTGCCGAGGAGCAAGCCAGAAAGCAGAAACGGCACAAGGCAAATCACCGTGAGGCGTTTTTGAGCGCGATTCATGTATAGACGTGGCAAAGCCTTAACGGCTAAAACGCCAATGTCAGGCTGGAATTCCTACCGTTGTAAATCATCACCATGTACTGAAGAATATCACGTCCTACTAGCATGATGATCTCTTTGCCGTCCGTAGTTTTCCATTTCAGCTTGCATCCGATAACGCGCGCTAAGGAAAAATCCTTCAAGTTCAAAGTCGGCATAGAAATTCGCGTTGGATAAACGAAAGCTTTATCGGTTGTTGTAGTGCTGGAACATGGCACCCGGTCAATTGGGAGGATACTCAACTGTTGCAATACGCTTTCATCCATTGATGTAGCGGACGCCCCGGTATCAATCAAGGCATAGCCTGATTGAGGTGGCGGAATCATAATTCCCTTTTGGGTGCAGAACTCTTCTAGGGCTGTAGGCATGGATACTTCGACGGGAATAATTGGTCCGTCACGCGTCAAAGTTGCACCAGTCTCTTGGGTCCAGTAGAGAAAATCAAATGTAGGCATTCAGCAATCCGAGAAAGAGCGCTTGGTTGCGATAAACTTCTTCTTGCTCCGAAATCCTCTTGATGAGGAAAATTTCTTTCCCGAATTGCTTTACCCCTTCGCGGTACGCGTTATCAGGAGTGTCAAAAGCGCCAAGAAACTTATCCCCTTTGATCAAAGCGAACTTGTCTTTATGGTTTTTCAACAGTTCGGCTTTGATTTCCTCGAAATATTTTAACTCTTGCTCCAGTGCCATTAGGACAAAAATCTCACATATTCTGGCTCGCAGAGCAACCCATCTTTTGGTTGGTTTTGCGGTTTAAGATTCTAAAGCTGTGTTGCTATGTCCCAACAATTGCTCGCCTGCACGCACAACTGACCGGAGAAGACATGAACAGGGAATGGGCAGAGGTCGCATCTGCGGATTCCAACTGTGCGCCGGAGGCGGTCCAGAGTTACTTGAGCAGGCGGTTCGGCGAGAAGCGCGTCAGTTATGATCCGTCCGACCCGGAGGCGAACAAGCTCGCGGTTAGCCAGGGCTACACGGTGGTTCACGGTTCGATGATGTCGTCAGCCGCCTGGAAGAACGCAAAGAGCGCCAACGCCATCCTGCCCGCCGGTCAGGAAAGGGATGCGCGAGATCGCGGAGTTCGCGCAACGCATGGCGGACAAGGTTCTGTCACGCCGGACCGTGGTGAAGTTCTGCGCGACGCCGCATCATATCGGTGCGGCTTCATACGGCCCAAGCGGTGAGTTGATCTTCAACAAACTCCGACTGGGCACTGATTGGTTCGAGCGTGGAATTACGGATGACGTGGTGCGGCTGCTGATCCATGAGTTCGGCCACGAATACAGCGGCGACCATTTGAGTGCCGAATACCACGGAGCACTGTGTCGGATAGGGGCGAGACTTTTTGTGCTCGCTCGGCATGGAGAGTTGTGACGTGAGATCGGAATGGCAATAAAGATTCACTCCGTTGAGCAGCTGCCCAGTGATGCCTTACGCAAACTGGACCCACTCGCTGACATTCTCAGGAACAGGGCGTTTTTGGAACAACTTATTGAGTTTCCCGATCTGCACAAAATCGCAAGAGAACTCGACGAAGTATGCCTTCGTGAGGGCGTAATCGGTTATCATTACACGCGAGCAGAAAAAGAATCAATCGAGCGGTCTGGACTACTGGCACTGTCCGGTGACAAGCGACGGCAGGACTTTCTCGAACGATATGGAAATCGCTTCACACCTGAACAGCGCGAAAGGATTCTTGGCAAGTGGAAGTATTTTTCGCCTTCCAGCTGCGCGACTCGTGACTATCGCATTTGGTTTAATTTTACGCTCGACGCGCTTAAAGGCAGCGGTGCCGAAGATTTGTTAACCTACTACGGGGGAGAGGTGGTCTATTTTCCGATTTGCGATGACCCCGAAATAGGGGTGGTTCTCAAAACTATAGGCCAACCGATGATTGTCGAATGCGACCTCAATCCAGCGGACCTTACAACATTCTCTGAACATGCATGGGGGAAAATCTGGTTATCGAGCTATCATGTGACGGTTAATCCAGACGCACACCAGCACGACGTGGACGCGTATCTGCAAAGCTCGGTTCGTCCAGCGCAGATCAGTTCGATTCAAATCTTGGAACCGCCTTTTCGATATAGAAGAATTGGCAGTAAACGATGAAATAGCCGGTGCTCAGTTCATTTCTGCCGGGTATTGAAATTCAGTCCTAATTCGAGATTATTCGTTCCACGAATTACGGCACGAATACAGTCCTGACCATCTCAGCTCAGATTATCGACGCGTTGTGTCGGATCGGGGCAAGGATATTCGGGCTTACCCGGTGTTAGTGAACTGTGACGACGCGTATGGGACGGAAACTGCCATGCAGAGTCCCCAAGATAGACTCGTGACGGCGGATACCGGTTCGCACGATTGAACTTTGGTTGAAGAACGCGCAATAACATCTTTTCGCGCTCAACCGCCCTGGCTTCATTCATGCAGACATCCCATTCAATCCGTTCGACTAGAAATAAAAGCCGGATTGTGCGGCGCGGCATTCGCTCCTGGTTGGCTACGCGGTAACTCGCCAGCCGCTTCCGCAGATTCTTGGCCTTTCCCAGGTAGAGCACGCCTTCCGTGCGACCGCAAAAGTAATAAACGCCGGGACTGGTCGGAATCTGGTGAAAGAAATCGTCGCCGAACCGCTCGACCAGCGGCTTCGGCGGTGGAAACAGCCATAGTTGTCCAGTGGCCATGTGTGAAGAACTACGCGAACCGATCGGATATTGGTGACGAAATGCGTCCTACTCAGACGGGGCCGTTTGCCTCTTTCTCAGGAAGGCCGTTTCGTGTTCCGGGTCGGTTCCAAACGTCATGCCGTGCCGCTGGGCGATTCTTTCACAAACCTCGGCGTTGTAATCGCGGTTGAACTTAACGAGATCAACTTCCTCACCGTTGGCAACGTGTCGCTTGAAAAGATCGAGCCATTCCATTTGAGAATCACATCTTAAAACTATCGGCTGCATAACGGCAGTTAATCATGCGTCGCAGGTCTCGTCCACGCTCCATCTTGAGCATGAAACCAAACGGTGTAACAAGCGCGCCTATGTCAATGTGCGCTACTGGCGTTGCCTCTGCCCTGCGGATTGCCTCCGCGTGCGGCCCGGCTTGGTGCAGGGAATTTTCTTTGCGTATCGCCTGGCACTGACGGCACCGACGGAACGTTTTAATAACCTGGCGACTTCTCTGTCCGGCCTGATACCCAGCAGCTGTTCTTCCTTTCTCGTCCAAACCCGATCACCGGGCCTGACCGGTTTTCCGCGCCGGGCAGCAAAATGCCTGGCCATGCTCCTGAACCAATGCGCGGGCTTGGGTCGTCGCAATGCCGCCAGCAGCCGGGCCTTCCCGCCCGGAGTGAGCTTGTGCGGCTTGCCGATTCTGGATCGGGCCAACTTCCAGGGCGCGACGCCATCTTGAAACGATTTCCGCGCAGACAGCCCAATGGTGCGCCACGGCGAGGGCCGACTCTTGCTGAACCGCGCGAACCAGATCACCGCACAGAATCAGCGAGCGAGTCCGCCACTTCTTCGGCCAGGGAATCGGGCCGGCGCTGTAGCCACCGACTTTAACGGTCCCCCGCAGTTCGCAAGGCAGGAACCTGCCGCGCCTCGTCCGAGGCGGGGTGTATGGGCCATACAATAATTTAACTTTTTCTGGATCGACCGGCCCACGCTCCTTTGTGGTTTTGGCTTTCCAACTTGGTATGCCCAAAAGGAGCCGTTTGGTTTGAACCGCCACAAGGCTGCGGCCAATGAGTTTGCCGACCGCGCGGTCGGGTTGAGTACCCAGCAATTCAATTTCCTCCTGCTTCCAAGGCGGCTGAAGCGGTGCCCCAACACCCAATGCCTGGCGTTTGAGGCTGACCGCTTCGATAGTGCGCCCGATCCTCCTGGCGACTACGGCGTCGGGCCTGGTGCCCAGCAGCTTAATCTCCCGTGGTGTCCACCTGGCCTGTGTCACTCGCACTTGAACGAATTGATAAATCGAGTGATGACCGGGTCCTCGTGGAAGCCGGAAGTCGATGTAGCGACAGCGCGGTAAATGGCTTTCGGAGCTATGGCCACACGTGTCAGGCACCGAGTCTTCGCGCCATCCCTTTCGATCACGATGCGATAACCCGGAACGTCTCCGTGTCCATCTGGAACGCAGGAGATAATCGTGAATCCCTGCTGGGTGAAGAAAGTCCTCAACCCATCAAGGCGCTGCTCGATAGTCAAACCTGCGCCCTCCGGTGGAATCTCGTTGTAGCTCAACCGCAGGTTGATGTCCCGCCGCGGAACATTGCAGTTCACAGTCAGGCGTCTGATCGACACTCCCTGAGCGGAATCGGTGGCCGTCTCGGTGGAAATGGCGCATGGAAATTCCGCAGATGCTCGCTTGTCACCGGTGAAGGCGCGCCGCCACACATAGGCTGGCTGGGAGTCGAGCACGAACCGGAGAAGTCCGAAGACAACAACAAGCGGAGCCAAAAGGGGCAAGGCACGGGTGAGTTTCTTGGGACTCGCCCGCAAGCGTGCGCGCTGTCGCCACGAATAGACCGTGATCAACAGCCCCAAGGTAGTTGTGATTAAGGCGTCAACGTGCTGGATGAGAAATGCGCGCATGGCTCAAGCTAACGGACGCGATGCCTCAAGCAACTGGTCAAAGCCACGCATGGTACACGACGAAGCAGGGCTTCAAAATGTTCCGGCATGGTTCATTGCTCTGTCCCGTGGGTTTTCTGCGGTGCTCTCGTGACGAGGCCTCGAAGCGTCGTCATCTCGACCGATCTGATGAAATCCCATTTTGGCTCCGGGCCGTCGATCGTCGCTGTCGCTTTAGGGAGTATCACGTCTGGCCAAAATGTCGCGTAGCTCTTGCCGGCAACGGTACGCAACGGCAATCGGCCTCGGCCTGAATGTGCAATCGCGTATGACCGCGACTTGGCGCTCCTGGTGAGGAACAATAGAACCGTCTCGCCCTTCTTGGCCTCCGAGATGTCACAAGTCCAGGTAGGCGAGGCAAGGAACTCTACAGTCATAGTGTTCGTGCCCTTCCATACCTCTGTCACTTTCGCCTTGGCGTATCGCTTGCCGATGAGCGGGGAACTCACTGACTCCACCTTGGCGACGACAATCAACTCGCAGTTCGCGACCAAGTTGCTGAACTGAATGGAGGTGACCTTCCCGAACGATTGAGTGACCGTGAAAAGTGTGACGAAAGCGATGAGCAGTCGTGTGCGCATAGGCGGCCTAACGTCGAATATGCTGACGTAATATAGGTCGACTCTCCGTCGCCTTGGTGTGCCAAGCGTCATCGAGCAAAATTCACCGGTGCGTCTCTGACTTCGCTGTCGTTCTCACGAATCGGCTGTCGTTCTCACCCGGCAGTGAGAGACTCTCCAGGTCGTCGGGCACAATGGAAAGGACTATCTCGCTCTTTTGTGGGGTAATTGGCGTGCCCGACTTCGTCCGGCCCTCCTGGAACAATAGATGAACCGCACCCTCCACGACTTTCCACTCTCCCCGGTAAGTGTCTTCGGCTTGCAGGGAATGCCAAGTGCCGAACAAGTTCGAGGGCGAGTCTATCTTCTGAAAGCACGAAAAGCGCGTGACTCCCTCCTTTTCGTAAAACTGTCTGTCGCGCTCGTCCGTCGGCACGAGAATCCACTCACCTTTGGATTTCAGAACGTCCAATTTCTCCACGCGCCCCTGAAGCATTTCGCCCTCTATTGGTGGCGTGAAGGTGATGCGCTTGTCGGCGAGGCTCCATGTGCCTGATGCCTCTCCAGGTTTGTAGAGGCAGCTATGCCATCTCGCCTTGTATTTGCCACCGGCTTCGAGCGTCAGGTGAAGATTATAGGCCAAGCCTTTCCCTCGAAAGTAACTGGCCTCTAACGCCTGGGGATTCGGCGGTGCCTCCGGCGTTCCCTTCTCCTTCTCATCAGCACCGTAAGCAACGCAAATACCAAGCCCGACGGTTACGGCGACTACTCTTACGACCTCTCCGATGATCGTAACGAACGCTGTTGATGTTATCATGCTTATTGGACGGTTATTTGAGAATTCTCATGACACGGTAATGATGTGGCCGCCTAACGAGACGCAGCGACCGCCGTCGGGGACGTGCTCCGGCTACAACCGGTGCGTCGAAATTCTCCCGAACCGCCCGGCTGTCCAGCGGGGCGGAGCTTAGATGCAGCGCACTTGTAAGCGAACCAACCAGCCTTTCGGCTGGGGCAATGACGCGCAGGGACTCGCTCCTCATACGCTTGGCTCCGCCTCGTGAACGTCGTGGAGCACGCCGCGTGGAATACACACGACGAGCACCTTCAAATCTCCCCACGCGCGGTGCTTGGTGCCGCGCGGAACGTAAACGACCACACCCTCACGGAGTTCGATCTCCGAGTCATCCAGGGTCATGCGGCCCTGTCCACCGAGGATGTAGTAGAACTCATCTGTCCGCTCGTGATAGTGTAACTTGGCATCGGTAATCTCCAAGTGATGCACCTCGGCGGCGGCATGATGGTTCTCCTCGATCAAAGGCCGGATCAGGCCGCAGGTCTCAGTCCACGGCTTCACGTCGGACAGTTCGCGTCGGATATACTGTGTGGTTGGGTTCATAGAATGCTCGCTAACGTGCTGTGCTTTACGGCTTGTGAAAGTCGAGGTTCAGTTCTTTTGGGATGACAAGCCGAGAGGTGCTGTTCGTGTCGTCGGTTCGATTGATGACGGCGGTATCCGAGCATTCGTCCCGCTGACACAGACATTTTTGGTTTCCAGCCCAGAAAGTGTGAAGACATGAGGACGCAGACTAACAAACCGGATCGAGCTAACCGCCGCCAGCCTCTGGGTTTTCGAGAGTCGGTCGGCGAGTCCGCCGCGAGGGGTTTCACAGCGGCAGTAGGTCATCCGGGACGTTCGGCGGCGCGCCACAAGGATGAAATCACAATTTACATTTGCGCGAGTTGCCTACGGTTCAGTTGCGATCTTAGATGAGCAAATAACTGCGCTGGTTGAACCGAGC
>QHOP01000286.1 GCA_003219345.1 Verrucomicrobiota bacterium | reverse complement strand
AACAGCGACGTCGGCATGATGGTTCTTCATCGCAAGCTCGACCGCGGTTTTGCCCTCGTGGTCAAGTCTATTGATGTCAGCACCAGCCGAAACAAGGGCTTGGCAAATCTCCAGACGCCCCGTCTGAGCAGCTTCATGTAGCGCCGTACAGAAAAAACCTTCTACGAATTTCCGACCCTCGCGGTGCGATAGTTTGCTCGCAATTGAGACACAAACGCCTTCGGGATCAGCTCCGGCCTTTATTAACATCTGAGCGACCTCGTAGTCGCCAGAGTGCACTGCGAGGTTCAACGGCGACCGAGATGGCGACAACTTATTCAAGTCTGCGCCAGCCTGGATAAGAAGCTCAACCATTTTCAACGCGATCTCGCGCCTCGCTTGTTGGTCGATTGGCTTCGCCCACCCTTCCGCGACTGCCGCCTTGTTAAGTTCGGCCAACTCCTTGAGGGTGACTAGGGAGGCATTACTCACCGCCGCACCCAAGGGAGTATAGCCGGCGAACATTGCCCACCGCCCCGCTTGCTTGTTCAAGTCCGCGCCAGCGTCGACCAAGAGCTGAAGAGCAGCCAAATCGCAATTGAAAATTGCCTGCGTTAATTCAGTAGCTGGAATTCGACCCTTCACGAGCTTAGTAGCAATTACGTATATCTCGCCGTCCGATGCTGAGGCAGGAAGAACTCGTGCAGCAGGCGGTCCACTTGAAGTAATCCTTCACGGTTGAGCAGCACCTGGTCGCCTTCGATCGTCAGGAATCCCCAGTCCTTCAATCGTTGTAGCGGTTCGGCGAACCGTTTCACCGGATCGATGCCGAACTTGTTGCGAAAATAAGTGAGGCTGAGATGGCCGAGCTTGAGTTGCAGAATGAACTCGCGAATGAGCCGCTCGTCGTCGTTGGGCGTCAGCGCGCGGTAAATCGGCAATTTGCCCTGCTGGATTTGAGCAACGTAAGGATCGAAGTCTGCGTGGTTCTGATAATGCACGCCGCCGATGTAGCCGAACGATGCCACACCCACCGACAGCAAGTCCGCGCCTTCCCACAGCTTGTCGCGATAGACGAACTTCGTCTTCGCCTTGTTTTTCACCGCGGTGTAGGCGCTGGCAACCTTGTAGCCGGCCTTTTCGAGTTCGGTGAACGCGTAGTTGACCCAGGCGCGCTTTGTGTCCCAGTCCGCGACCGGCGCGACGAGTTTGCCCTCGGCCTTCATCCGCTGGTAAATCGTCGTGTTGTAGGGAATCTCCATCTCGTAAACCGTCACGCTGTCCGGGGACAATTCGATGGTTTTGCGCACGCACTCGCGCCAGTTCACCTCGGTTTCCTCCACCATGCCGGCGATGAGGTCGATGTTGATTTGCGGAAAACCGATTTCACGCGCGAAGGCGTAAGCGCGGGCGATTTCCTTGCTGTGATGCGCGCGGCCGTTGATTTCGAGGATGTGGTCGTCGAAATTCTCGACACCGAGGCTGAGGCGGGTGACACCCATGTCGCGAATCGCCTTGAGTTTGTGGTCGGCGAGCGTGCCCGGCTCACATTCGAACGTGACTTCCTCGGCCTCGTCCCATGGCAGCAGCGATTTCATGCCGCCGGTCAGATGCTTGAGCTGGTCCACCGAGAGATAGGACGGGGTGCCGCCGCCGAAGTAGATGAACTTCGGCTTGCGCCCGCCGATGAACGGCTTCGAGGTGTAAAGCGCCAACTCCGCAAGCGCCGCGTCAATGTAAGCCTTGATTTCGGAAGAATCCTTGTCGGTATAGACCTTGAAATAGCAGAAGTGGCAGCGCTTCCGGCAAAACGGAATGTGGACGTAGATGCCCAGTGGTGTTGATGGTTGATGGTTGATGGTTGATAGCGGGCGCTCCATCGCGGAACACACTTCGGGCACAAACTCCGGTTTCCAAAAGGAAAACGGCGGGTAGTTCGAGACAAAGTAATTGCCGACCGTGGTCTGTTTTTCCAGCGGCGGGGCTTTGATTGTATCAGGGGCAACGGTGGTGGCGCTCATGTCGTCTTTGGTTTCAATTTGCCTTCAAAAAGGGCGTCAAGATTTGCGGCCACGCCCAGTTGATCCGCCGATTGGCGGAGGTAATCGCGGTCGAGAGTCTCGCGTTGCACGGCAAAGACGCCGGCTGCGTCGTTCCGCTGGCGTTCTGAAGGCGTAAGTGTGTCCCAATAGAGTTTGTGGAGGATGATGTCCTCCGGTGTAGCAATCCAGGCCGGCGTGCCAAAGATCGTCCGCTGCACCCGGCGGCGAAACATCTCGCGTTCAAACGGAGAGTTGGCCGGCAGCCAGAAATCCACCTTGAGACTCGAACGCCGGTCGATCGCGTTGAACTGGTAAGGCGGACGATAAGCGGCGCGCACCGCCGGTTCCTCGATATGATAATCGTCGGCAAATGTCGCGACCATTTGGGGCACGTTCGCGGGCGGCAATTGAATGGCAAAATCAAGGTCATGAGTGGAGCGCGGGATACCCCAGTAATTGCTGGCCATCGAGCCGGTCACCATGTAGGCGATGGCCGAGCGATTCAGCCGGGCGAGGCAGTCGAGCAAGAGTTCCCGTTCGGTCATAGCTCATAGGCCAGCCGGATTCGTTGTTGCAGTCGTCGCTCCACTTCGCCCGCACTCGCACTGGGGAATTGCGCGCGGATGCCTTCGCGCGCGAGGTCACACGACAGCTCGTGCAGCCGCAACGCGATTTCAAGGCGCTGCTCGCCGGTCATTTGGCGGTAGCGTTCGACCTGGGCTTCAAGGGCGGCTTCGGGAGTCATCGTAACGGACGTCGGTTGGCTAATCGTTGCGTTCCCTCCATGACCAGGGGCCTACGCAGTGTTGCGGCCCCCGGCCAATGGCTGGCAAACCTTCGCCTTGAGTCGTCCCCGATGGCGCTTCGACAGGTTTGGTTGTCGTCGTGGTCGTCATTTTTGAGTTTCATCCTGTTGATGCTTTCGCCGCTTCGCGAGTGAATTCTTCCAACCGCTCCATTACACGAGCCCGCTTTGCCGGTCTCTCCTTCTCGGAAGTCGAGCAGTAATCTATAAGTTGACGGCCAATCTCAACGAACTCTTTCGGCAGGCCATGGTTGGGACTCCAAATTTGGCCGTGCAAAACTCCTGCGCCGCGGACAAAAACGGAAAACTGCGCAGTGAAACCGTCCAGTCCAGCGTAGGATTTTAGAGGATAGCGGGTGTTCAGCAGCATCGTCGCCCAAGCGCGCTGGATTGCGACTGCGAAGTCGCGGTCAATCTTAACATCAAGGCGGATAATTTTGGGTCGAGGGCCAGGATCCTTGTGATGGCCTCTTGGCAGAGTGAGGTACAGACTTTTGTCGGCCTTTGTGACAGTAATGTGGAATGTCCGGGGTTGCTTTGGATATTCCTCGGTGAAGTCGCTGCCGTAAATTGAAATGGCAGTCTCGCCTTCGAAGGAGGGGAGAAGTATCATTCGACCATAGTCGCCCGTAGTTACGAGAAGTCTTTCTTCGATCATCCGCGAATACTCGCCCGAACGCAGCGGGACAGGTTCGAGATGGTCAGGCTGATCACCCTGTTGAAGCTCCAATGGGTCCTCCGCAAATACGACATTGACTGTAGTGAATAACAATAACGCGAAGACCTTCGGGCTTCCCGACAGCACCGTGACAACCATTGGTCGCAACACCGACCGGCAAACAAGTTCCGTAAGCATCCGTGGTCTCACTTTCCTTTTCCTCCAAAGCAATAAACACTGCCATCGTCGGAACCGATCACGATTTTTCCGTCCGCCACCGCCGGCGAACTGCCGACGGGTTTGCCGATTTCGTAAGACCAGAGTTTTTCCCCGTTCTTCAGTGACACGACGTAAAGCCGGCCATCGTCCGAGCCGACGACGACTTTGTCGCCGACCACGACCGGCGAGCTGTCCACCTTCCCTTGCGTCGCGAACGCCCAGACGTCCTGGCCGGAATCGCGCTTCACGCAGTGCAGGCGCTTGTCGCGTCCGCCGAACACGACTTGGTCCTTCGTGACTGCCGGCGACGAAAAATATGGAAATTCGCGGTCTTTGAACGTCCAGGCGCGTTCGCCTTTGTTCAGGTCGATACACAGAAATTCGTTCTCGTAATGGCCGAAGTAAGCGCGATTGTCCGCGACCGCGACCGAACCGGCGATATAAGCGCCCGCTTCGATTTCCTTCACTTTTTCGCCCTTGTCCAGCGCGATGACATGGAGAATCGCGTCGCAGCCGCCGAAGGCGGTTTTGCCCTCGAACACCGCCGGCGAGCCGTTGATGTAATTGCCGGTTTCATAAACCCAATTGGTCTTGCCTGTGGCGGCATCGACGCAGTGCAGCTTGAAATCGTAGCTGCCGACGACGACGTTTGTTTTCAAGGCGCCCCTCACCCCTTCCCTCTCCCCATCGGATGGGGAGAGGGTGTCCGAAGGACGGGTGAGGGGTTGGACAAACCAGTTCGGCGCGCCGAGGATTTTGTCGCCGGTCTCATATTTCCAAACCGGCTTGCCGCTCGCGGCCTCGACCGCATAAAGGGAATTGTCCGTCGAACCGAAAAAAACCTTGCCGTCGAGCACCAGCGGCGACGAGTCCACTGGCCCGCCGGTCTTGGCGGTCCAAACTTTTTTGCCGCTGGCCAAATCCAACGCGTAAACATTGCCATCGCCCGAGCCGATGAACACGCGGCCATCCACCACCGCCGCGGACGATTTGACCGGCCCGCCCGTTTTGAAACTCCAGAGCAACGACAATTTCTCCGCAAGCGCGCCCGAGGCGATGCCGGTGAGGGCAGGATTTCCGCGAAACATGGGCCAGTTCGCGCCGCTCGCCGGGCCGCCTTCCGAGGCAAGGGACGCCAGGGACGCGACGAAAATTGCCGTAACCGCCGTCAGGAACGAGTGGGTTTGAGCGGATGATTTCATGAGAAACCCCTTTCGCGCTGTTTTTGCACCGCGCTGTAAACGCCCCGCGTGGGAAGGGTTTTCAACTGATGAAAGTATTCAACAGCCCGGCCTCTTTGGCAACCTTAATAATACCTATACGTATTATCTGGCGTCAACACCCCCTTGACGCGGCCGCTCCTCCGTTTGCGGGGCGGCGTCGTCGGTTGACCCGCCTTGAGACCATGAACTGCAGCCGCGGACGTGGGTCGGCGCCGAATATTTTGAGAGTGCGCGGACTGACGGTCCGCGGCTACGGGTTCATAGAGTAGCCAAGCGCGGACAGCGCCACTGACCACGGGCGACGGACGACTGACACCGGACAAAATGTTTGAAAGTTTCCCCTTCATTTTCCGTCGTTACCTTACTAGATTTCAGGTTAGATGAAGCGCCCTTTAACCATTTCAGTACTGGCTTTCCTGTGGGCCGGCTGGGCGGTGGCGCTGGCCAAAATCACGCCGGAGCAGGCGAAATCTTTGCCGCCGCCGGCAAGCCGCAAGGTTGATTTCGTGAAGGAAATCAAGCCCATCTTCGAGGCCAGTTGCATCAAATGCCACGGTCGCGGGCGAACCAAGGGCGACCTCAGCATCGAAAGCAGGGAGACGCTGATCAAAGGCGGCGAGTCTGGACCGGCCATCATTCCTGGCAAAAGCGCGGAGAGCCATTTGATCGAACTGGTGGCGGGCCTCGATCCGGACAGTGTCATGCCTCAAAAGGGAAAGCGCCTGACGCCGGGGCAGATTGGCGTGTTGCGCGCGTGGATTGACCAAGGCGCGCCGTGGGATGCCGGCATCAGTTTCGCGAAGCCGCCGCCTGTCAATCTTGTTCCGCGCAAGCCGGAACTTCCCGTCGCGCGCCGAGGAGTCACCAACCCTATCGACCGTCTCCTCCAACCTTACTACGAGGCGCACAGCCTTAAGCCCGCCAAGTCTGTGAGCGACCGCGTTTTTGTCCGACGCGCTTATCTCGATGCCATCGGCCTCCTGCCGACGCCCGAGGAGCTGGATGAGTTTCTGGCCGGCAAGCGACCCGACAAACGGGAACAATTGGTCAAGCGTCTGCTGGCCGACAATCGCCGTTACGCCGAGCACTGGCTGACTTTCTGGAACGACGCGTTGCGCAACGATTATCGGGGCACCGGCTACATTGACGGAGGGCGCAAACAAATCACCGACTGGCTCTACTCCGCGTTGGCGAAGAATATGCCGTTCGACGAATTCGTGCGGGAGTTGATCGATCCCGTGCCGGAATCCGAGGGCTTCATCAAAGGCATCGTTTGGCGCGGCGTGGTCAACGCCAGCCAGACGCCACAGATGCAGGCGGCACAAAACATCTCGCAGGTGTTCATGGGCGTGAACCTCAAGTGCGCCTCCTGCCACGACAGTTTCATCAACGACTGGATGCTGTCAGATTCGTATGGACTGGCCGGAATATTCTCGGACCAGCCGTTGGAGATGGTGCGCTGCGACAAGCCGACCGGCCAGTTCGCGAAGACGAAGTTCATTTATCCGGAGCTGGGCGAGATCAATCCTGAAGCCGAGAAGTCACAGCGGTTGAAACAACTCGCCGACCTTGTCACGTCGAGGCAGGATGGGCGACTGACGCGCACCATGGTGAATCGGCTTTGGGCGCGGTTCATGGGACGCGGGTTGATCGAGCCACCGGACGAGATGGACAACGCGGCGTGGAACCAGGACGTGCTCGACTGGCTCGCCGCCGATCTCGTGGACAACCGCTACGATCTCAAGCACACGATCGAGTTGATCCTGACTTCGCACGCTTATCAACTGCCCGCCGTGCCGATGACAGAACAAGCGAGCAAAGAATTCGTTTTCCGCGGGCCGGTCGTGCGGCGGTTGTCCGGCGAACAGTTCCTCGACGCGCTGGCCGCGGTGACGGGCGTGTGGCACGAGCAGCCGGCGGCGCAGATTGATTTCTCCGTCGCCGACCCGAAGTTGGGCCGGTTGGCCGTCGAACCGAAATGGATCTGGAAAGATGCCGGCGCCGCCGAGAAGACCGAAGCGTTGACGCTCTACTGGCGGAAAGAAGTCAACCTGCCGGAGGCGCCGACTGAAGCGGTGGCGGTGGCGACTTGCGATAACAGCTTCAAACTGTTCGTCAACGGCAAAGAAGTGACTTCCAGCAGCGACTATAACAAACCGAAACTGGTGGACATCCGTTCGCAACTCGTCAAAGGCCGGAATCTTTTCGCCCTGCAAGCGGCAAATGATCCAGGCAAACCCGACGACAAATCCGCGGATCAGTCCAATCCAGCGGGACTGATTCTTTACGCGCGGATACGTCGCGAGCAAACCACGAATGGAAAACCGGAGGAGAAAGTCATGGACTTTGCCACGGACAAAACCTGGCTCTGGTCCACAACCAAAGCGGACGGCTGGGAAAAGCCGGAGTTCGCCGCGAGCGATTGGCAGTCGGCGGCCGAATTGGGAAGCGTGGAAATGGCGCCGTGGCAGTTGGGAAGGAAGTTTACGTCGGTTATGGCCGCCGCCGCGTTGCGTGGGCAGGTGCGCGCCACGCTGGTGAACAGCGATCCGCTCCTGACGGCGCTTGGCCGCCCCAATCGCGAGCAGGTCGTCACCAGCCGGTCTTCAACGGCGACCACGCTCCAGGCGCTGGAGATGACGAATGGAGCCATGCTGGCGGGTCTGCTTGAACGGGGAGCAGGGCGCATAGTTCAGGCGCTGCCGCAATCAGACCGCGACCTGATCGTCACGCTTTATGAACGGGCGTTGACACGCAAGCCGACGAAAGCAGAACTGCGCCTGGCCGAAGAAATGGTCGGCACGCCGGTGAAAAAGGAAGGGGTGGAAGATTTGCTGTGGGCAATGACGATGTTGCCCGAATTTCAATTGATTTATTGAGTTGATGCCTATGAAAACAAACTGGAACCGACGTGATTTTATGAAGACGGCCAGCGCGGCTACGCTGTCGGCGCTGGCTGCGGGTTATCCGCGAGCGTTGCTCGCGGCCGAAAGCACGGAGAAGATCAAACCGACCGCCGACACTCTAATTGTGCTCTGGCTGGCCGGGGGCATGGCGCACACGGAGACGTTTGATCCGAAACGCTACACGCCGTTTGAGCGCGGCATGAAATCGGCCGAAATGTTCAGCACATTCTCGACGATCGACACGGCCGTCGATAATATCAAGTTTGCCGCCGGTCTGGAAAAGATCGCCGGCGTGATCGACCGCGGCACGTTGATTCGCAGCTACACCGCGGGCGACCTTGGGTTCATTCTCCATTCGCGGCACCAATACCAGTGGCACACCGGTTACGCGCCGAGCGCTTCGACCTGGGCGAAGGCGAGGAACTCAAAGCGTTCACGACCGCGGGGTTCCTGGGGAGTGAATACGGTCCGTTCAACATTCCGTATCCGGAACAGGCCGCCGACGCGGTTCGTCCGCCGGCGGGAATGAGCCCATCTCGATTCGAAGACCGGAACAAGTTTTACAAGAAGCTGATCGAGCACAGTCCGGTGGGTGAGTTCGGGAGCGATTATCAGAAGGAATCGCTGCTCCGTTCGCTCGACAACGCGCACCGCCTGCTCAGTTCACCGGCGGCAAAGGCCTTCGACCTTTCGCTGGAACCGATGGAGAACGTCCGCAAATACGTCCCCGACTACAAGCCGGGCAGACGTTTCGACGCCGCGATCGATCGTTCCGGGAGCTATGAAGCGGCAACGATCGGCCGGTTTGGACTCGGTTGTCTGCTGGCGCGGCGGCTGGCCGAGGTCGGCGCGCGCTGCATCGAGGTGACGACCGAATACATCCCGTTTCTCAACTGGGACACACACGAACACGGCCACGAGAAAATGGCGAACATGAAAAAGTCGATCGATGCACCGGTGGCCCAGCTCGTCCTCGATCTGGAGGAGCGCGGTTTGCTGAACCGGACGTTGATCGTTCTGGCCAGCGAATTCAGCCGCGACGCGCTGATCGAGGGCAAACCGGACAAGAAAGTCAAAGACCAGGTGGAAGTGCCGGACGTGGTCAATGACGAGAAAAACTACGGCATGCACCGGCATTTCACCGATGCGGGTTGTGTGCTGCTCTTCGGCGGCGGGATCAAGAAGGGCTATTTGCACGGTCTGACGGCGGACGAGCGCCCGTTCAAGACGATTGAGAAGCGCGTCGTGATCGAGGACTTGCACGCCTCCCTGTTGAGGGCCATGGGAATTTCTCCCAGACTGTCTTACGAAATCGAGAAGCGCCCGTTCTACGTGACGCGCGACGGCGAAGGCAAACCGATCATGGATTTGTTTGCTTGAACGCTGTCACCAAGCGTGGATAAGTAGCAAAGCTTAGCGTCTCCAAACAGGTTCCTGTTCTCCTTCACCTTTCTTGCCAAAGCCTTACCGAAAGTTTCTACTTCTGCTTCCCGCTGGTTTCGTGTTCAATCCACTCAC
>QHOP01000285.1 GCA_003219345.1 Verrucomicrobiota bacterium | reverse complement strand
GGGTTTCAAAAGCGAGTTTACTCCGGTTATCAGGAATACCTGCAGCATCAACGAACCAAACTCCGGTATCTGGATTTGTCCGGTTATGAAACCGATTACCAGCGGCACCTCGCCGGGCGATTGGCCAAGGCGGCTTGCGTGAAAAGGGGAGCCAGCGTGCTTTGTCTTGGGGCGCGGTTAGGAGCGGAGGTGCGCGCCTTTCGCGAACAGGGATGCTTTGCCGTCGGAGTGGATTTGAGCCCGGGAAAGCAGAATCCCTGCGTTCTGCCCGGCGACTTTCACCAAATTCAGTTCCCCGACGGATGCGTTGATGTTGTTTTCACGAATTCGCTGGATCATGTGTTCGAGGCCGGCCAGTTCATCGGCGAAGTCAAACGCGTGTTGAAGCCGTCCGGTCTTCTGATTCTTGAAGGCGTAAAGGGGCGGACGGAAGGCGTCGCACCGGATGCCTATGCCAGTTTTTGGTGGAACAGCCTGGACGACGTGACCGGCCTGTTCGAAATGAACGGTTTCAGGCTGATCGACCGGAGTCCGTTCACAAAACCGTGGCCGGGAGAGCAACTCTGCTTCGAGAAGCTGGGATAACAGCGCGTCATCCATCGAGGCCGGAGGGACATCACTTCGGGCCGACGCGCAGCCGCCGCCGGAAAAGGGAAGCGATCTCTTTGGCAGCAGGCACTTGCAGGTAAAACGTAATTCCCCAGTACACCAATGCGGCCAAAGCCATCGGCACAAAAACCGTTCCCAGCCTCGCGGGCAGCCCTTCGCGTCCCAGCGAACGTTCCAAAACATGCCCGGTCCCCCAAGCAATGGCGCCGGCGACGATGGCCGACCCCAGCAAGGCTGGCAACACTCGAATCAGCCGTGCCAAATCCAGCCGCTGCAGTTTCCGACTCAGCGCGTAGATCAACAGTCCGACATTGCAACAAGCGGTGAGAGTGTTAGCAATGCCCAGTCCCCCCTGCCGGAAAGGCAGAATCAGCCACAACGCAAAGACCAGGTTCAATCCGAGACAAACCACACTGATTTTCATCGGCGTTTCGGTGTCGCCAAACGCGTAAAACGCGCGCGCGACCACATTCACCGTCGAAAACGCCACGAGACCGGGGGCCAGACACGCCAGCGCAAATGAGGCGCGTTGCGTTGACCCTTCGTCGAACTTGCCGTGCTCGAAGATCAACCGAATGATCGGCTCGGCCAGCACCACGAGCAGCACCGAGGCAATCAGATTCACGAAGATCAAGTAACTCAGCCCCTGTTGCAGCGTGCCGCGGAACTCCGCGTATTTTTTTTCCGCCGCCAGGCCGGACAGCGTCGGCAACAGATAGGTCGCCAGCGAAATGCCGAAGACGCCCTGCGGCAGTTCCATCAACCGCACCGCGTAATCAAAGGACGCGACGATCTGCCGGTCCACCCAAAAAGCCAGACCGTTGGTGAGGAGCACATTCACCTGAAACGCCGCCACGCCGAGTGCGCCGGGAATCATTTTCCGAACGACTTCGCGCACGGTTGCGTCGCGCCAGGGCGCGACCCATCGATAGCGAAACCCTTCGCGGCGCAGGGTCGGCAATTGAAAAGCCGCTTGCGCGACGCCCGCGATCAGCACGCCGATGGCCAGCCCGAAAATCTGCTGGTCCAATTCCCGGCCCAGCCGCGGCGCGAGAAACAGGACGGAGGCGATCATCACGAGGTTGAGTACCACCGCGCCCGCCGCAGGAATGAAGAAGTGGCCGCGCGCGTTGAGCATTCCCATGAGGACGGCGGTAAGGCAGATCACCAGCATGTAGGGAAACATGATGCGCAGCAACGCCAGCATGAGGCGGGTGTTCGCCTCAAATTGGCGCGCCGCCAAGGCCAATGAAATGCCCAGGATCACCAGAGCGACGATGCCGGCGGCGGCAACCACCATGCCGGAGATCACGGCATTGGCCGCGCGCCACATCTCCTGTTCGTTCTCGTTTTTTTCCTTCGCCTTGAATATCGGGATGAACGCCGCGGACAAGGCTCCCTCGCCCAGCAGGCGCCGAAACAGGTTGGGAATCTGAAAAGCCAGCTTGAACGCGCTGGCCACGGGGGTGTCACCCATGAATTGCGCGTAAACAATTTCGCGCACCATGCCCAGGACGCGGCTGGTGAGCGTGGCTGAGGCGAGCGTGCCGGAGGATTTCAACATCTGCGACATCGCGCCCGGAGGCTACGGGTCAAAGTTCAAACTTCAAAGTTCAAAGTTTCAAAGACACGAATTTCACGGATTGACGCAAATTGGAGATGGTCCCGGACAAATCCCGTCCGGCAGAAGGTGGGCGAGTGCTTTCCTCCGTCAGGGAAAAACGAATTCGTGAAATTCGTGTCAGCTTTTAGAGCGCGCGATTGCGGTAGTGGATGATTTTGAATTCGGGCCGGTCCAGAATCTCTTCGACCAGTTCAAACCTGCCCTCGAACGGCGGAAAAAACGCGTCACCCTCGACGACTCGTTTGACGAGCGTGAGGTAGAGATCGGAGCAGAGCGGCAACGTCTGCGCGTAAACCTGCGCCCCGCCGCAGATGAAGATGTCCCGCTTGGCGGCCATCATCTCCGAACCGCCCTTCACCCCGTCCCTCTGTCCATCCGATGGGGGGAGATTTCCCCGAACAAATTCGCGCGTTGAATCCATGAACTCCCCCCTCACCCGCCCTTCGGGCACCCTCTCCCCCTCCGAGGGGGAGAGGGACGGGGTGAGGGGCTTCATGGAGGGGGTGGCCGTAAGGGCGCGTGAGGGGAGTCGCGGAGACGAGTCACGCCGTTTCGCGAATTCAATCAAGTCATTCAAATCGGAAACGGTCTGCACGCCGGGATATGAAAACCGCGAGCGGCTCAGAACAATCGTCGTGCGATTCGGCAGCGGCTTGCGGAGGGACTCGAAAGTTTTCCGTCCCATCACGATGATGTGGCCGGTGGTCATTTGTTTGAACCACTTGAAATCCTCGGGCAGATGCCACGGGATTTTGTTCCCCGCGCCGATGACGCGGTTCTCCGACATCGCTGCGATGGCTTGGAAGCGGTTCACGTCACTTTTCAGGTGAGGGAAGATCGTTAGTGCCTTTGCTTTGCTCGTGCATGCGGTGCCTCCGTTCCTCGAACTTTTTCCCCGCCCGATACTCCACGATGCCGGCAAGCAACGCGAGTGCGAGCGCGAATGCTCCAAAGATGCGGTAGCCGCGCGATCCCAGGACGAGCGGGAGACTCGCTATGAGACAAAGTCCTGCGAACAAAGGAAGACAAGACGGCGGCGCACAGAGCATCAAACAGGAGGCCACAAATCCAATGCTGTAGATAGTTGCGGCGATGCGGGCGATAGACTGTTTGGGATTCGCGCTCACCGTATTTTAGAGACGGACCTATCCTAAGCAATTCATCGTCGCGTTCGAGCTACACAGCAATCGGCGCTTTGATGGCCGGGTGCGGGTCGTAACCGGCCAGCTCGAAATCGTCGTATTTGAAATCGTGGATGTTCTTCACGGCCGGGCGGAGATTCATTTGCGGCAAGGGACGCGGCTCGCGCGTGAGTTGGAGTTTCGCCTGTTCCAAGTGGTTCGCGTAGAGGTGCAGATCGCCGAAGGTGTGCACGAATGTACCCGGCTTCAGATCGCAGACCTGCGCGACCATCAGCGTCAGCAGGGCATACGAGGCGATGTTGAACGGCACGCCGAGAAACAAATCCGCGCTGCGTTGATAAAGCTGGCAACTCAGTTCGCCCTCCTGCGCGAAGAACTGGAACAGCGCGTGGCACGGCGGCAACGCCATCTGCTCAAGTTCGCCGGGATTCCACGCCGTGACGATGTGCCGCCGGCTGTCGGGATTCTTTTTGATCTGGTCGATCAGCCGGTCGATCTGGTGGATCGAGCGACCGTCCGCGTTCCGCCAATCGCACCATTGCGCGCCATAGACGCGGCCCAGGTTGCCGTCCTTGTCCGCCCACTCGTCCCAGATCGTCACGCCATGCTCGTTCAGGTATTTGACGTTGGTGTCGCCGCGCAGGAACCAGAGCAGTTCGTAAATGATCGATTTGACGTGGAGCTTCTTGGTCGTGAGCAGCGGAAAACCCTCGGACAACGGGAAGCGCGCCTGCGCGCCAAAGACCGCGTAGGTGCCGGTGCCGGTGCGGTCGGCTTTGAATTTTCCTTTCTCCAGCACCAGCCGGAGCAGTTCATGATATTGAAGCATAACAACCGTTTCCAACGTGGTTGGTTTAATGGAATCGGGAGCCGACGCAAGCGCGAATCAGAGAAAGTTTTTAGCGGCGCAGTGGTTTTTTGCGCTCGGCTATCGATGCGGCTTTGCCTGAGGTCGTTGACCTGCGTTTAATTCACGTCATTCGTGGATCAAGCGGAAAACCCGCTTGACGGGAACCATTCTCAAGAGCTCATTTAAGTCGTGCTCTCGATGAACCGCCGCCACTTCCTCAGAACCGGTGCCGCTGGGCTGTCGTTGACTGCGCTGACGAACCGGTTGCCGGCCGGTTACACCCGCCTGAAAATAGGCGCGCCTGACTGGAACCTGCAGCTCGAAGCCAAACCGGCGTCGGTCGAATTGGCTAAAAGCGTCGGGTTCGATGGCGTCCAGATCAGCCTGGGGCACTCGTCGGATCCAAAAAGTCCGCCGGCGCATTTGCCGGTGGGCGATTCCGATCTGTTCGAGCGGTTCCTCGCGGAGTCCAGGAAGAACAGTTTCCCCATCGCTTCGACCTGCGTCGAGATTTTGCATCGGAATTACTTGAAGAACGATCCGTTAGGCAAGAAATGGGTGGCCGAATCCATCCCCCTGACCAGGAAGCTCGGCGCGCGCGTCATCTTGCTTCCGTTCTTCGGCAAAGGCGCGCTCCAGACGCAGGCGGAGATGGATTACGTCGGCGATTTTTTGAAGGAAATCGGACCGGAGGCGGAGAAGACCGGCGTGATCCTCGGCCTGGAGAACACGATTTCGGCCGAGGACAACGCGCGCATCCTCGACCACGCGCAGTCGAAGGCCGTGCTGGTTTATTACGACGTCGGCAACTCGTTCCATAACGGCTTCGATATCTACAAGGAAATCCGTTGGCTTGGCAAAGACCGCATCTGCGAATTCCATTTGAAGGACAACCCGCACCTGTTGGGCCAGGGCAAGATTGATTTCGAGAAGGTGGTCGAGGCCATCGCGGACATCGGCTTCGGCGGCTGGGCGCAATTGGAAACCGTGGCGCCGTCCGGCGACGTGAAAAAGGACATGAAAACCAACCTGGATTACATTCGCGGGCTTTTGGCGAAGCGTTGAAACAGCTCCTTGGGCATAAGCTGTGCCCATGAACCGGGTGGGGCGAGACTCCGTCGAGCCCTGAACTCCAACGGATAGAAATTAGGGCTCAACGGAGTCTCGCCCCACCGTTCAGGATCCCAATGTACGATAAAAATTCCGGGATTCTCTCCTGGGCATGAACGCCCCGACACGGATCTCGACCCGTAGTCGCCGACAGTCAGTCGGCGCTGGTTTTCCTCTTTATCAGAGTGCGCGGACTGACGTCCGCGGCTATAAGGTTCAGGGTGAGTCGACCGCATAGATACGGCTGAGCAGGCTTGAGTCACCAGCGCTGGCCTTTCAAGGCGGGACGGTGGAGCCAAGACCGGACTTGTTTTTTCAAGTTTTTGCGGTAGTTATCCTTCATTGGCACGATAACTTTTTGAAAGGCAGTTTTATGCTTAATCAGGTTTCATCTTCATCGCACCGGGGCGTCTGCAAAAAGCCTGGCGCCTTTACCCTCATCGAACTGCTCGTCGTCATTGCCATCATCGCCATCCTGGCGGGACTGCTGTTGCCCGCGCTGGCCAAGGCCAAGACCAAGGCGCAAGGCATTATGTGCATGAACAACGACCGCCAGTTGATGCTGGCCTGGAGGATGTACGTGGAGGACAACCGGGACAGCTTGCCATTCGCATACGTGGACGACAATCCTGCCAACAAGAATTACCGCTACGCCTGGGTCCACGGCATCCTCGACTACAACAACGGCAACTCGGCCAATTGGGATGTGACGAACACAATTATGCAAGGGGCAATCTGGCCCTATACCGGTCATAACCTGCAAATCTATAAGTGTCCCGCTGACGTCGTGCAGGTCAAACCAACCACGGGACCCTACAAAGGGCAGAGCGTCCCGCGCGCACGCAGCATGTCGATGGATGCGTGGATGGGAATGAACGAGGGGGTTTACACGTGGTTTGGTGACAAGGTCGGCAACAGGTATTTCTGGAAATACCTCAAGATGTCGGACCTCGTCGATCCAGGACCCGCCATGACCTGGGTTCTGATCGATGAGCACCCTGACAGCATCAACGACGGTTTCTTCGTCGTTGACATGCGTGGTTATCCGAATCCTGCGCAGGCGATGTTGCCGGACTTTCCCGCAAGCTATCACAATAAGGCCGGCGGGCTTTCGTTCGCCGACGGCCACGCGGAAATTCATCGGTGGCACGACCCGCGCACCATGCCTCCCGTCAGGCATCAGGTTGTCCAGACGGTAAACCAGAAAAACAATCAGGATGTCGTCTGGCTCTGGCAGCACACTACCAGCCTGCAATAACTCCAATGTTGCTCACCGCTTGGCTGGGTTGGAAGGGAAT
>QHOP01000625.1 GCA_003219345.1 Verrucomicrobiota bacterium | reverse complement strand
CAGCAAATCGAGTTCGGGACAACTGTTTTTGAGAAAATCGCGGGAGCTTTCGTGGCTGAGAAACATGTATTGGCCGAATTGCCGGTGGTCGTCGTTGCTCAATGCCTTTTCCGCAAAAACCACCCGCTGGATTTCCCCGACGACGTGGTAAGCGCACTCATATTGGCGCTGGTTGAGGTTGCCCCGATTCGTTTTGAGCCAGGGGAGTTCGACCGAGCGAAGCGATTTCGCGGCCAGCGCGCGAGCGGCGGATTCGCAATGTTCCCGCAACTCGTTGTATTCGCCGCCGGCAAGCCGGTGCTTGACGCCCGAGTCGCACACGACCATCGCTTCGCCAGGCATCGGCGTGTGGTGCACGCTGTGGAACCGACAATCGATGTTCATCACATGATGCGCCCTGCCGAACAGACAGGAGAGCTGGTCGAGCAACCCGCAGTTCACGCCGACGAATTCGACCTCGGCGGCCTGGCAGAGTCTGGCCAGATGCAATTTCTCCTTTGCTTTAAGCGGCGGCAACCGGCCCCGATTGTCGCGCGGAGGAGGAACCGAGGCGCCGAGTTCGGTGAGGGAGTACGGGAACAACTGGCGAACGATCAGCGCCGTGGCGACCTCCAGCGCGGCCGAACTGCTCATGCCGGCGCCGATGGGAATGGTGCTGTGGATGGCCGCGCTGAAACCGCTGAAGTGCACGCCGCGTTTGCGCAACTGGACGAGCACACCCTTCGCGTAATCCGCCCAGGGCGCCGCGGAATTATGTTTCAATTCGCTGATCCAGAATGTCTCCCGCTGCCGAAAGGCCGACGAGACGAGTTCCACTTTGCCGTCGGTGCGCGGCGACGCGGCGATGGACGCGTATTTATCCACTGCGACGGACAGGACCAGCCCTTCGTTGTAATCGGTGTGGTTGCCGAGCACTTCCAATCGGCCCGGCGCGCGGACGACATGCGCCGGTGTATAACCGAAATGTTTCTTGAAGAGATTTTTGACTGCGGAGGCGTCCAAGGACCTTAAACGTGATGATTTACGAAACCACAGATGAACTCAAAGTCCTTGAACGGGTAGGTGCGCGTGATGACAGCGCCGTTCTTTTTCCAGCCGGTCACGGACTTTAACGCGGTCTTGATTTGGGCGGAATTCAATTTGGGCATGACTTCAGAGTATCGCGCAGCGACGGGCTGGTCACGTCGAAAACCGCTACGACAAGGTGAGACAAAGATAAATCCAGTTCAACACCACCGCGCCGACGAGGAACGGTCTCAGCGCGGGGGCAACCGGCCAGCGCTGAACGGTTGCCAGCCAGCGCCGATTGAAAAAGCGGTCCGCAGTCCAAACACCAAACCAAAGCACAATGCCAAGGTACGACAGGAACGTCAGCGGGTTCCACCGCATTGCGCTGGCAAAGTCGAAACTGGAACAAGCCTGGAGACAGCGCGTGCTGCCACAGAAGGGACACGGAATGCCTGTCAATCTCTTCAGGCCACAGAACGGCAGCGGAAGGTTCCACTGCACGGCAACGCGGGCGGCCGCCAGCAGCAGCAACAGTCCGACGAAAGCCAGGACCGGAGCGGAAATGCCCGGCCTTTCCTGCAACGATGGATTTGGCGAACCCACCCCTGACCCCTCCCTGGAGGGGAACTGGCCTGGCGTGTTCGGAACGTGGCTCCCCTTCGTTGGAGGGACCGGGAGTGGGTTCGCGTCGAGATCGGTCGAGGACTTTCCCGGCGCAACAATGACCGGCGGTGCGTTCATCGTTTTTCTCCGCTCAGGACGGGCGGCGCGTAAGATTGCGATTTCTTCGATTCAAGCAGTATGCCGAAGCTGCTGGCCAGCGCCCAAAGCAGTCCGGCCAGGAACACCAGCATCCCCAGCAGTGCCCAGCGCAAGCGCGTCCATAATTCCTGGAAGTTCGCAGCCGGGTCAGTCTCAGTTTGCTGCATTTGCCTCCAGTGATGTACGTACCAGACGATGAATTCCAAACCGAACAACGTGGTCAGCGTCACGCCGGCGATCGCCAGCAGCAACTGGAAGTAACCGGACACGCGTCCGGCAAGCAGTGATCCACAACCTGGCACCGCCAGGTTGGCCGTCAGGCAACCCCACGCCGTGGTCCGGTCAAGCGGCTTGCGCTGGCCGAGTGCCAAAGAGATCTTCATAGGCGTACATCAAGGAAGCGGTCGCAAATGGCAGAGTGAACAAAGCGATCAGTTGCTGAACCAGCGAGAGAGTGAAGAAGCCGCTCATCATTTTCACAAT
Organism: Verrucomicrobiota bacterium; assembly: GCA_003219345.1. Taxonomy (GTDB): domain Bacteria; phylum Verrucomicrobiota; class Verrucomicrobiia; order Limisphaerales; family AV2; genus AV2. The sequence goes on along the minus strand of QHOP01000625.1, from coordinate 527 downwards.
CTGGCCGAAGTTAGGCGGGCCGCCGCTGTTCACCATAACCGGAAGCATCACCGACATCACGTGGAAGAGCGAGTAACCGATGAACAACATCAGCGGCAAATAGGCCACGACGATCACGCCGAGAATCTGGAACCAATACCGCGTAATGACCCTGCGGCTCGATTCCATCGCCGTCCAGAACTCCAAGCGCTTGTCTGCCACGAGCGCCAGGCTGAATTTCCACGCCACGACAAGATAAACTCCGGGCAATACGCAAAAAAGTACGGCAATGAACACCAAGACAGAAGTCACAATGCCGGTCAACATGAATTGCACGAAATCCTGGCTGAACCCGGCGAAAAGGTCGCCAACGCCTGAAGGTTCTCCTCGCAGCCGCTTCAAAAAAACAAGGTAGAAGCCGCCTTGCAAGGCGCCGAAGATGAGGAAATACGCGAGCGGGCCAATGATCGGCACAAACCCCAGTCCGAACCGAATGAGCAGAAACACCAAGCTGGCGCCCAGAAACAGGCCGAGGTTGTTGCGGAACA
>QHOP01000284.1 GCA_003219345.1 Verrucomicrobiota bacterium | reverse complement strand
TCGTCAGCCCAAACTCGCGCAGGGGCCAGCGCCCGGCAAAGAACCCGTGTTTCAAAAACACCGGGTTGCGATGCAGCGGCACGGGGATGTAACCGCTCGAAGCCGGCGCGCCTTCGGCCGCCAGCGCCTTGACGAACTCCGCGCGCTCGCAGCGGAACGCGTCCGGTTTGATGCGGAACATGTAAAACCAGTAACCGCAGCGGTCTTCGGGATGCACTTGATGCGGCAGCACGCCAGGCAGACCGGCGATCTTTTCCGTCAGCAAGTTGCCGAGGCGGGCGCGTTTGCTGACGATGCCTTCCAGCCGTTCCATTTGTGCCGCCGCCACCGCCGCCTGCGGCTCGCTCATTCGGTAGTTCGTCGCGAACGACTCGAACAGGCCGCCGCCCGTGACGCGTTCAAAACCTTTGTCGCCGAACTTCTGCAACAGCGGCCCGAAGCTTTCGTCGTTTGAGCCGACCAAACCGCCGTCGCCGCAGGTGATGTGCTTGGAGTTCTGTAACGAGAAGCAGGCCAAGTGGCCGAGGGTGCCGATCGGCTGCCCGCGATATTTCGCGCCCCAGGCTTGCGCGGCATCCTCGATCAACATCAGCCCGTGCCGATCCGCGAGGGCTTTGAGTGCGCGCAAATCGCACGGGTTGCCGCACAGGTGCACGGCGATGATGGCTTTCGTTTTTGGCGTGATGCGGCGCTCCACGTCCGCCGGGTCGAGGTTGTAAGTGCTGGCGCCGAGGTCGGCGAAGACCGGCACGCCTTGCTGATAGATCACGCCAATGACCGTGCCGATATCGGTGATCGGCGACGTGATGACCTCGTCGCCCGGCCCGATGCCCGCCGCCGCCACCGCGATGTGCAACGCCGCTGTGCCGGACGAGCACGGCATGACGTATTTCACCGGGCAAACTTTCTGGAAACGCTCGATCAAGAGCGTCGTTTGCGGCCCTTTCCAGTAGAAGAGCGAGTCCTGTCCGAGCATCGCATTCAGGCGTTCGCGTTCCGGCTCGCCCCAGCGGATGGGGAGTTTCGCCGGCGGCTTGACCGTCTTTTCGCCGCCGTGAAGGGCGAGTTTTGAGCTAGGCGCGGTCTCTAGCGCTTGTTTCTCTGTCTGCGCGAGCGCTCGAGCTACAATCGCGCTCGACGAAGCGGCCAAAAAGTGGCGTCGAGACATGGTACAATTATTTTTTGCGGGCATGCCTACATTGAGCGAGCGAGCGCCGAGTGAAACAAGCAAAAACTCAAGCGTACAGGACTGTCCCAAAGCCTCAGTCGTCCCTCACGCGACCGTAAGGCCGCAGTCCGGAAAATTGTCGCGCCCGGCGACGATTTAGCCAGATACTTATGGTGCGGACAAACAGCATGAGAAATCGAAGGCTCGCTTTTATAGCAATTCTAGCGGCTGGCGCTCTCGCGGTATGCGCGCTTCTCAGGCCTTGGTCATCGGGCCCAAGCTACCAGGGCAAATCTGCCGCTCAGTGGCTGAAGCTGTATCGGAGCTCGTCCATAGCCGAGCGGGAGGATGCCCGCGACGCGTTCAAAGCATTAGGGGATCAGGCAGTGCCTTATCTGTTTTCCGTGCTCACTCGGTCCCGCGGCCTGTCACTCCTCCGACCATACGAAAAGGTATGGTCAAAGCTCCCGCAGCCGCTCAGGAAAATATTGCCCCGCGTTTCTGCGGGAGACACAAACAGCGAGGCTGCCAAAGCGTTACTGTCGGACGCCCGTCCGTCGGCAAAGGTCTTGATGCCCCGGTTGAAGCCCTGGTTGTCCAGCCCGGAGCACCCCCGACATGGACAGGCGCTTCTCTTGCTGGGCTACGTGGGCGAGGGAGCTGCCGAAGGTGTTCCCTTCGTGATCCGGGCGCTCCAGAACACGAACCGCTATCACCGGGCTTTCGCGACACAATCCATATGGAAACTCGGCGCGGAAGCGCGGGCTGCCGTGCCCGCCCTCATCGGAGCGCTTGATGATCCCGCCACGCGCATACGCGCCATCCGAGCTCTGGGCGACATTGGGCCTGCGGCGAAAGATGCTGTGCCCCGTCTTGAGCAGTTGCTTGTCACGACAGACCGGCTCGCCGCAGCCACCGCGCTGCACAAGATCAACCCTCAAGGGAACTACCTGCGCCTGCTCATCGACGCCTTGGGCGACCCGAACTTGCGCTCAGCCGCTATCCAGGGGTTGAGTGAACTCGGCCAGGCGGCGATGCCAGCTCTGGACACGATGCTCAAGGCTTTGAAAACCGAAGGAGGAAGGGATCGAGTTGGCGGACCTCAGTCGATGACGATCGCCGACGCCTTGCGCAAAATCTCGCCGACCAATCGCGAGGTGATCCTCATCCTGATCGAGAAACTCAAGGACGTAGAGAGACCGGACCGGCAGGACACCGCGGCGGTCCCCCTAGCGAGGAGCGCCTATGGGTTTGGCGCCGTCAGCACGAAAAGCGACCGGCTGAACATCGCGTCGAGATTGGTGTGGTTCGATCCTGCTGAGCCCCACGGTCTGAACGTGCTGATCGAAACTCTCCGTTCCGACCCGGAACCTGCCCGCCGTGATTTCGCTGCTTATACGTTGAGGCAGGCCGGGCCCGGCGCGGCAGCAGCAATTCCTGCCTTGAAAGCCGCCCTGCATGACAAGGACGAAACCGTTCGCCGTGCCGCCGCCAGTGCGCTCAGAAGAATGGAGTCGCCAGGTGCCAAGTGAGCGTGTCGAACCTTCCTATTCATCATTCCGAACGGTGCATCGACCCGCCGGAACCTAGTGGCGCAGGCTTCCAGCCCGCCTGCGACAGGCAAGATGCCTGTCCTACCGGCACGCATCTGGAAATTTCCTTTGGCAGATGATTTAGCTTTTGTGGTGTTGCCTTTGGTGTCCTTCCAGCCGTAGCATGCCAGCCTGAGCCCGTGGCGCGCAAAATGACCTTGCGGGGAAACTTCTGCACTGCGATGCGTGAAAGCTTTTGCAGCTTGCGCAGATGTTTTGGGTAGGGCGCGATGTCCACATCGCGCCGCGCGGCGGGCTGGGGACAGCCCGCCCTATCTTTTCGGCGGCTGCGGCTCACGAGGAACCTACGCCATGAAAAATTTAGAACGTTTCCTTTCTGAACATCAGCAGTTGACGCGCCGGCATTTCATGCGCCTGGGCGCGGCGGGTGCGGCAGCGCTGGGGTTGTGGCCGCTGACCGCCGACGCTGCTCCGGCTGCGCCCGAACTGTCCAAGGCGATCGAAACGCTCGAACCCTACTTCACGCCCCGGGAGAAGTTCCGGGACGTGTCGCGCGGCAAACCGCTGCCGCACTCACTCCCCGACGAGAAAAAGCGCGCGGTCGGCCTGACGCGAGAGACCTGGAAGCTCGAAGTCATCTCCGACCCTGACAATCCGGCAACGCTACGCAGTCCGCTCACGCAGAAAGACGGGACCGCGCTCGATTTCGACGGACTGATGAAGCTCGCCGAAAAACACGCCGTCCGGTTTCCCAAGGTGATGACCTGCCTGAACATCGGCTGCCCGCTCGGCATGGGCATCTGGGAGGGTGTGCCGCTCCGCGAAGTGATCTGGCTCACACAGCCGCGCGAGAACCTGCGCCGCGTCTTTTATCATGGTTACCACAACGACGATCCGCAGCAGATGTTCCGCAGTTCGCTGCCGATCAGCCGCGTGCTCGAAGACCCGTTCGACCTGCCGCCAGTGATTTTGTGTTACAAGCTGAACGGCCAGTGGCTTGACAGCGAGCGGGGCGGCCCGGTCCGCGTCGTCGTGCCTGAGGCCTACGGCTTCAAGTCCATCAAGTGGCTCACACAGGTCGTGCTCACCAACCTCTATCACGCCAACGACACTTACGCCGAGGGGAACAACGATATTGACAGTTGGCTCAAGACCTTCGCCGCAACGATCTCCGTTCCGCGCGAGGTGAAACCGGGCGAGCCGATGCCGGTCACCGGCTACGCCCAGGTCGGCCTGGCCGGGTTATCGAAGGTCCAGGTTTGGATTCAGTCCAACGCCGTCGAGCGACCGACAGGAGATCCGCACTTTACGACCGCGCCCTGGACCGACGCCGAAATTCTGGCTCCACCGAAACATTGGGGTGCCCTGCCGGATGGAAAGATCCCCGCGAACACCTTGGGATTTGACGACGCGACCGGCCAGCCGCGCACGTGGCCGATGCGGCTGGCGAAAGTTCATTGGGCCGCGCTGCTGCCCGGCCTTCCCGCGGGCGAATACACTTTACGCTGCCGCACGATTGACGAGAAAGGCAACGCCCAACCCATGCCCCGCCCATTCCAGAAGTCCGGCAACGCTGCGATTGAATCGGTGGACCTCACCGTTAAATCGTAAGCAGGTGCGGGCAGGCCTTGGACATCTGGGTTTCGCCAGGAGACTCAACAAATGAAATGTTTATCACTTGTTGTCGCCGCTCTGGGCGGCTTGTTGAGTGCGGTTAATCCGTGCCGACGAGCCCGACGCTCACGAACCTGCGGTACCAAGTGACGGTATCATCGCCCAACCGCCACGACTTCTATCGGCTCATGCAACGCTGAACCAGCCAGGGCCGGCCGGGCGTGCTTGCGTTGCTCTGCATGATTACGATTTCAAAACGTTGTTGATGACGAGCGCTTGCAAATGAACTTTGGTTCAGGCAGAAAGCAAGTCAATCACAGTTCGGTAACACGGCGATGATCAAGATCCTCCATAAGGAAGTCTGGGCCTTTGATGCTGAATGGGTGCCGGACCCGGTGACAGGTCGGGCGGTGTACGGTCTCGCCGCGCCTCTATCTGACCTGGAGGTTATCGAGGAAATGTGGCGGCAAGGTGGAGCCACCCCTGACGAGCCGCATCCCTATCTCAAGACTGTGCTCTGCCGAGTTGTATCCGTGTCGGTTGTCATTCGCAAAGCTGACCAAGGATCGCCTCCAAAGCTCATGCTGTTCTCCCTGCCGCGACCCGAGGACGGATGCCTGGCAGAGGCGGAATTGCTGAAGCGGTTTCTCTCGGCGGTTGGAGAAGCGAAGCCGCAGTTGGTCGGCTTCAATTCGCAGTCCGCCGATCTCAAAATTCTGCTGCAGCGAGCCTTGGTACACAGTCTCCATCTTCCCGCATTCTGCAAACGGCCGAACAAGCCTTGGGAAGGCATCGACTATTTTGCTCGGGACAACGATTACCACGTCGATCTGAAGGAGGTCTTGAGCGCTTGGGGAAAGTCAACCCCAACGCTTCATGAAATGGCGTGCGCGTGCGGCATACCGGGCAAAATTGACACGACCGGCGGGAGCGTGATCGACCTGTGGCGCGCCGGAGACATCCGGCGGATCGTCCAGTACAATGAGTGTGATGCCATCTCCACATACCTGTTATGGCTTCGACTCGCTCATCTGGCCGGACTTCTGTCGTCCGATCAATTCCTCCAGGATGAGACCGCGCTCGAACAATTGCTTGTGAAGAAAGGTCAACAGCCGAACAACGACCATCTCTTGCGATACTTGGAAGTGTGGCGGGGCTTGCGAGCGCCTCGGCACGACTCACAAGAGGCGGCGCAACTCATCGCTTGAGCGGTCGACCCGAGTGTTCTGAATCTGCAGTCAACGCTTCGAGAGTGAATTCGACACTGCAACGCGATAAGACCATTCAATGGCTCCTCGATGGAGATCCGGCCATCCGCTGGCAAACGTTGCGGGATTTGGTTGGGGCCACCGAACGCAGCGTCGAGCGGGAGCGGAGCAAGGTCGCGCGCAAGGGTTGGGGCGCCAGTCTCCTCACCAGGCAGGATCGGGCGGGCACCTGGGCGGGCGGGCTGTCTTCGGACGGCGGATTGTACTCCCCGAAGTGGACGTCCACGACTTACACGATGCTCCTGTTGCGCGACTTTGGTCTGCCCGCGACCAACCGGCAGGCGCGCCGGGCCTGCGCGCTGCTTCTGGACCGAGGACTGCAACGCGATGGCGGCATCAACTACGGATGGCGCGGGCGAAGCGAGACCTGCATCACTGGCATGGTACTCTCCATTCTCTCTTGCTTCCAGTACGACGACGACCGGCTCGACACTCTGGCCGACTACCTGCTCGCGGAGCAAATGCCTGACGGGGGGTGGAACTGCCAGCGACGCTATGGCGCGACGCATGCTTCGGTTCATACCACCATCAGCGTCCTGGAGGGTTTGCGGCTTTATGAGCCGCACCGTGGGTACAAAGTGCAAGCGGTGCAGGATGCACAGCGCCGCGGTTGTGAATTCCTGCTCGTGCACCGCCTCTTTCGCTCCGACCGCACTGGCGAAATCATCCAGCCAGTCTTCCTTCGCTTCTCTTTCCCGCCGCGGTGGCACTACGACATCCTCCGCGCTCTCGATTATTTCCAAGTTGTCAACGCGCCTCGCGACGCGCGCCTCACCGAGGCGATCGAGATTCTCCGCAGCGGCCAGAGCCAGGATGGGCGTTGGTCGCTGCCGAACCGCTACCGGGGCAAGACGTACTTCGAACTGGAACGGCTCGGTAGGCCCAGCCGCTGGAACACCCTTCGCGCGCTGAGGGTATTGCGATGGTGGGAGCGAACAGCAGAAAGATAAGGGACATAGAACAACCATGGCCCTTAACGCCGTGTTGAACTCAATCCGCTTCGCGGATAGGTGACTGGGCTGTTTCGTCTTCAAGGTTCTGATGTCTAGTCCTTCCGGAGAGAGCTGCTCTTCAACCGAAGAGCCATCGTTGACGCGATGATTAACCACTCTCTCCAGAAAGGACATCATGACGGCTCTTCGTACTCGATTCCTGGAGGATATGCAACTGCACGGTTACTCGCCCAAAACGCAATCCTGTTACGTCGGCGCTGTGCGTGGCCTGGCCCGCTTCTATCGCAAGTCGCCCGAACTGGTCAGCGAGGAGGAACTACGCCGCTACTTCCTGCAC
>QHOP01000624.1 GCA_003219345.1 Verrucomicrobiota bacterium | reverse complement strand
CTGGTTGGAAACTGTTTGAGCGGTTCAGCGAAGTGGCGCACGGTTTCCACGTGGGCTTGGTCCTCGATTTCCGTTGGACGCCGGTTATTGAAAGGATTGTCATTCATAGCGACCTCATTCGGATTTCAACAGTTTAAGCAATTCGTCGCGCGGAACGAGCAGCTTTCCGCGCAATGCCCGACACACTTTGAGTTTACCCCATTGGATGAGGCGGTAAACGCTGAACTAATTGACGCCCAGGAGATCAGTGGCCTCCTGGACGGAATACGCGAGCCGTTCCGGCGCGGCAGTCGGTGGTGGGTCAGTTTTTGGAACCGTTTCCATAATCACTCCATTTCTATTTTTGATGGTTAAGCTGGTCGGCGGTCGGCCGCGACTTGGACAGCCGGTGAACCCAGACCGGCCGCTGGCGAAGCAACTGCGTGGACGCATTTCCGGCAAATGCCGTTTGTTGCATGGTCGATGTCTGATTCTCTCTGTGAAAAAACAAAGCCTCGGCTTTGGTTTTTCCAAAGCCGGAACCTAAGCGCAAGACGCGCCGGAACGCCGCCGCTGTCAACGGTGGAGGCGAGTGCGAGCCGCACTGGCGATCAAGAGCACTACCTTGACAGCACAAGGCGGCGGCTCCGGCCAGTTCGTTCGCGGTGCATTTCATCCGCACATGCGGTGAATTATCGAACGACATTCGCCGGTTGGTCGTTCGGCCAAACTTGGGTGCTGTGGCTTCAAATGTTTCAGAACTCGCTTGATTACACGCAACAGTGCCCAAGCGATCACAGCGATGAGCGAGTAAAACTCCCATTCCGAGAGTTTGAATATAGTCTTCGTGCTCGTAACTACTGAGCGTGCCTTGGCGAATTGATGGCCACGCGATGAGCATGGAAATGTTTACAATTTCATCCTCGGGTGCTGTCGGTGGCGAGCCGTGCCGGGCATATCGTCCCGGCAACGCGCAGCCACGGACAGCGGGCGACTGCCGTGAATCTGGTGAGTGAAGCAGTCCCGTGCGATTGCAATGCGTGCCGGTATTGGCAGCGCGCCGCAATCGCACGGGTCTGCGAGCGGCCATGAGCATTGGCGGTTTCATAACATCGCGAAAATGCGCTCAAAGGTCGTCCAACTGAAGTGCGCTTTGACCGGCGGCGGTTGCGCTCTTGCTCCGGGCAACCTGGCTGACTGGCGTGGTTGACTGGCCGTTATCGCCCTTGTTTTTCCCTGTGCGGCTGGCGCGTGACTTCATGGTTCGTTTGCCGTTGCCCGTCCAGCGATTCAGGCACTCGCGCATTCGCGCCGGGTTGACCGGCACTCCGGCGGCTTTCAGTTCCTCCACCAGTTGGGCGCTGCTCCAGCCTTTGCGATACAGCGCGAGCAATTTTTCGCGCAACGGTTCCAGCAGGTCTTCGGCGGTCCTCCGTTTTTTCGGCGGCTCGCGTTGCGCCAATTGTGACAGCTTTTTCTCCAGTGCCGCGTAATCCACTTTCGCGGCCAGTTGTGCGTAATCAGTTCGTGTGCTCATGCAACTTCACTTCACTTTCTCTTTCGGCTCGCCTTCGGTTATCCGTCGATCAGCCCGTGAGCGCGGCGGCGAGCAGTTTCTCTCCGGCTCAAAGGCGGGGTAAGTGTCATACCCCATTCCTGCTTCTTCTTTACCACACCTGGCAGCTTGAAGTGGTGCCGTGGGGGCACCACTTGATCCCGTCTTTCGGGATACATTCCAGGGCGTATGCACGTTTTCATCGACCTCTTCTTAACCCAGGACCGGGACAAAGATTGGGATTGTCGTTCACAATGTGGCCGCGGCTTTTGTGGCAGAGTCCGGCGTATGAATAGCGAGCCGTTCATGCTCTTGACCATAGCTCTTCCGGCACAGTGCTTTTGTGCAATGCCTGCACGAAATGCTCCCACCTCCGTGTCAGACTCCAGCCGTATGAGCGTCCGTTTCATCCTAGCGCTTGGCTGGTTCGTGCAGACTTCCAGGCGTATGAACTGTGTCGGAGAACACGACCGTGTATTGTCCGGGATTCTGGACAAAGTGTCGCGCGCTTCCGGCCTATTGTTCGAACCATGAATACGAATAACACCAAATCGGCGTCACCTTGCGCCCGGGTGGGAGCAATCAACCGCGCACTTCGAGCTACGGTTTCTGTCATGAGACCAACGCTACCGGAGAATGCCCAATCGGGTTGTTCAGTTCTTGGAACAACCTGGCTGAGGGGACTGCGGTAAGAATGGAAGCGTATGTTTAGCGGCATTCCACAGAAGAACCGGGCGGTGGCCGAGTCGTATTTCGACGAGCACTTGTCCCATAACGATTATTACACCCAGGGCGAGAAACAGGCCGGTCATTGGATTGGCACCGCCGCCGAGAAGTTGGGTTTGCAGCAAGGCGAGGTCGTCAGTCGCGAAGCGTTCCTGCGTCTGTGCGATAACCAGCACCCGGACACGTCAGAGCAATTGACGCCGCAACAGTTTCGGGCGCGGCGGATTTACTTCGACTTCGTTTGCTCGCCTCCCAAATCGGTTTCGATTCTCGCCGTCACCATGAACGACAGCCGCATCATCAAGGCGCACAAGGAAGCCTCCGGCATCGCGCTACGGGAACTGGAACAGTTCGCCGCCGCTCGCATCCGCAAAGGCGGCATCGAGGACCGGGACCGCGTCACGGGCAACCTGGTCGGCGCCGCCTTTCTGCACACCTCCTCCCGCGCCCTCGACCCGCAACTGCACACGCACTTCGTCCTGTTCAATGCCACTTGGGACACAAAGGAGCAACGATGGAAGGCGCTCCAGACCGGCGACATGTTCGGCGCGCTCAACTACGGCACGGCCGTCTATCGCAACGAACTGGCCAAACGTCTTCATCAAATCGGCTACCAGACACGGCAGACTGCCGGTGCCTTCGAGATTGAGGGCGTCGAGGCCAAATTTATTGAACGATTCTCGAAACGGTCGCAGCAACGGGACATGGCCGTCAAAGCCCAGGAGCAGAAGCTCGGTCGCAAGCTCAGCAAACAGGAAGTCTCCCACGTCGTCCACCAGTCGCGCCCCAAAAAGTTGAAGGGCACTTCCGATGAGCAGGTGCGCCGACAACAACTCGGTGAGATTGGTTTTTTCGAGAAGCGCGTGCTGCGCAAAGTGGTCGAGCGCGCCAACGGTCT
>QHOP01000283.1 GCA_003219345.1 Verrucomicrobiota bacterium | reverse complement strand
CAAAAAGCGCCGCGCTTCCGAATCCAGGTTCCGCCCGCGAAAGAATCCTTTCAGCGACGGCAAGGCCACGCCGAACACGAGCAGCAGCAGCGTCATGACGAGCAACAGCTCGATCAGGGTGAAGGCCGGCACGTGACGCGACTCACTGTTTCTGATTGGGCTGTTGCCAGTTTGTAATGTCATCATCGGTCCCTTCGCGCCCGTCAGGTCCCATCGACATGATGTCGTAAGAGCTGGGGTTGTGTTTGCCGGGACACACGTAGATGTAAGGGTGGCGCCAGGGGTCGTCGGGGATGCCGCTCTCGTTCTGCAGGTAGGGACCATGCCAACTCTGGGCATCTCGCGGTTGTTGTATCAGGTCCATCAGGCCGCTTTTGCCTTTGGGATAGTAACCGTTGTCCGTCTCAAACATATCCAGCGCCGTCTTGAAGGTGGAAATTTGAGTTTGCGCCTGCGTTTTGCGGGCACGCTCGCTCGTGCCGGAGAACTTGGGCAGGACGATGGCCGCCAAGGTGCCGAGAACGACTAGCACCAGGAGCAATTCAACCAGCGTAAAGGCCTTCCGGGCCGGGCGGTGAGGGGGAAACAGGATGGGAGATTTGATTATCATGTTCATGCGCCGATAGAGGTTTTTATTTGACGTACTGCTGTAAGGTGAAAATGGGTAGAACCATACCAATGAAGATCGTCCCAATGAAACCGGCGATAAAGAACAGCATCAGCGGTTCGGCCATGGCCACGGCCGTTTTGAGCTGGCGATCCAGATCGCCTTCGGTGACGTTGGCGATGCGCACCAGTTCCTGATCGAGTTTCCCGCTCTCCTCGGCAACGGCGATCATTTCCAGCACCGATCCGGAGAAGAGCGTGCGACAATCCGCCAGGCTGGGGCCAAGCGCCTTGCCCTCCTTCACGCGTTCAATCGAATTCGAAACCGCGTCCACCAGGATTTGATTCCCGATGGATCGGCGCGCCACATTGAGGGCGTTGATCATCGGCACGCCCGCGCCTAGCAACGTCCCCAGCATCCGGCAGAAGCGCGACATGGCGTACTGCGCCACCAGCGATCCCACGATCGGAATACGCAGCATCCATCCTTCCCACGTGCGCCGTCCGGCCGGCGAAACGAACCAGTTGCGAACCAGAAAACCGGCGATGCCAAGGCCCAACGTCGCGAGCAATCCATACGAACGCAGCACTTCGCTCGTCTTAACGATGACCTGCGTCAGCAGCGGAAGGTTGGCGTGGAAGTCGGCAAAAATGAGCTGAAAACGCGGGATGAAAAAGACCAGCAGGAAAGTCAAAACGCTTAACGCCAGGAACAGCAAAACACAGGGATACAGCATCGCGGCCATGACCTTGGAACGCATCTCCTTCTCGCGCGCCTGAAAATCAGCGATCTGTGCCAACACCACGTCCAGGAAGCCGCCGGTTTCACCCGCTTCCACCATCGCCACGTACACGCGAGGGAACGTATCGGGCGACTTCGCCATCGCGTCGGCGAGCGACATGCCGTCCACCACCAGGTCGTGAATCTCCTTCCACTTCACGGCAGCCGCTGCCGACGCCGCTTCCTTGCAGAGAATGACCAGCGCGCGGCTCAACGGCACGCCCGCCGCCAACAAGCTGGAAAGCAGACGCGTGAAATTCTCCAGCATCCGCGCCGAAATTTTGTTCGCGGCGCCAAAGGATAGCTTGAAGGCTGCCTGCGTCAGCGTGCGGTTGGCTTTTTCGGCAGAAACATTCTCTGCCTTCGACGTCTCGGATTTCTGCGCCTTCCCGTTTGGTTCACGTTTCTGCGGTTTGCCGTTTCGGTGCTCGGCGAGACTGATGGGCCGCAGTCCCCGGCCTTCCATCTGGCGAAACGCCTCCTGTCGGCCACCCGCCTCAAGCCGTCCTTCGGCGATGGTGCCGTCAATCTGCAGCGCTTTGTATTGAAACGTGGGCATCTTGTCTGGGTTCGTCACCGGCTCACCGCCGCGCCTGGCCGAGTCTCATCCGTCGCCAAGCCGTCCAACGATTCGTTCTTCGTGCTGCGCGCCACTTCTTTGGCCGTGGTCACGCTTAACACCTCATCAACCGTGGTGATGCCCATCCGCACAAGGCGCCAGCCGTCTTCGGCCAGCGTGCACATTCCCGTGCGCCGAGCCGCATCGCGAATCTGGTCCGTCGAAGCGGTTTTCAGAATCAATCGGCGAATTTCATCGTCGCTGTCCATCCATTCAAAAATCGCGTGCCGTCCGTAAAAGCCGGTGTTGCGGCATTCGCGGCAGCCAACCGAACGGTAGATCGTCGTGTTCGCGGGAATGCCCATTTGCGCTTTGAACGCCTGGGCCGTCGGTGAATGGTCCTCCTGTTTGCAATGCTTGCAGAGCACGCGCACGAGACGTTGCGCGAGCACGGCTTCAAGTGACGAGGCAACCAGATACGGCTCGACCCCCATGTCCACCAGCCGCGTGACTGCGCCGGGCGCGTCGTTCGTGTGCAGCGTGGAAAAAACCAAATGGCCCGTCAGGGACGCTTGCACGGCAATCTGAGCCGTCTCCTGATCACGAATTTCGCCGATGAGGATTACATCGGGGTCGTGGCGCAGAATCGAGCGGAGCCCGCGCGCGAAGGTCAGGCCGGCCTTTTCGGAAACTTGAATCTGATTGACACCTTTGAGCTGGTACTCGACCGGATCTTCGATGGTGATGATCTTGCGGACCGAGTCATTGATCTCGTTGAGTGCGGTGTAAAGAGTCGAGGTCTTGCCGCTGCCGGTGGGACCGGTCACCAGGACGATTCCGTGCGGCAACTCAAGCACGCGCCGGAAACAGTCGAATTCACGAGTGTTCAGGCCCAATTCGCCCATCCCGCGCAGGGTCGCGTTCTGCCGCAACAGCCGCATCACGACCGCTTCGCCGTGCAGCATCGGGATCACCGACACGCGGATGTCCACCTCGTTGTTTTCCAGCCGGATTTTGATGCGGCCATCCTGCGGCAGACGCTTTTCTGCGATGTTGAGGTGGCTGAGAATTTTTACACGGGAAACAATCGCCGGTTGAAACCGTTTCACTTGGGCGGGTACCGGAACCTCCTGCAACACGCCGTCGATGCGATAGCGAATGCGCAGTTCATCCTCGAACGGTTCGAGATGAATGTCCGAGGCGCGAAGCTCAATGGCGTCCCTCAGCACCTGGTTGACGAACCGGATGATCGATGCGTCTTCTGCGGCGCTGTCCAGATTCGTGTCTTCCTTGTTTTCATCAACGACTTGAAAAGGCGCTTCCTCATCCAGCGTGTCGATGGTGTCCGCGCCAACGCCGAGCCGCTTCTTCATTTCGCGCTCGATGGCCTCGGCGGGAGCAAGGACGGGCTTGAGCCGCAAGCCCGTCATGGTTTTGAGCGCGTCCAGCCCCTGGGTCGCGAAGAGCCGGCTCGTCGCAACTTCGACGGCGCCGTTTGTTCGTCTTAGCGGAAGCAACTGCTCCTTGAGCAAGACGCGGGCAGGAAACAAGGAGAGAAGCTGGCGATCCGGCTCGATCTCCTCCAACGCTGTGTAGGCCACGTCATATTCCTTCGCCAACCACCGGAGGACACTTTCCTCTGATTTCAGAGGCGTCTCCGACCCTTGGCGGCACTGTCGTGCCAGCGTCTCCGCGTCCGCGGAAGATAGTTGCTTGGCTTCCACCATTCGGTCGAGCAACTGCTTCAGAGCCGACGCCTGATTTTCCAGCTCACTCATGAACTCGGATGGCCGGTTTCGGTTGCATTCTCGCTGAGAAGTTTACTGCAACAGCCCTATCAGAACTGCGGCCGCTTCCTGTTTGACGGAAAGCACTTTCTTGAGTTCTTCCTGCGCGCTGGCCAGCTTGGCCTCTTTTTCTTTGCGGGCTTCGCGGAATTTCGCAAGCTTCGCCTTTAGTTCCTCCTTCGATGCATTCGCGTCGATGGCCTTTTGCAAATCCTCCGCTTCCGGACCAGGCCCGCCCCCGCGGAAACCACGTCCGCCACCCTGGTTGTTTCCGCTGCCTTGCGCGTCATTGTTATTGTTCCCTCCGCCACGACGAGGACCCCGGACGAACCCGCCGCCGAAACCGACCTCACGCCGCGCGTCCATGACTTTCTCGATCAGAGGCTGAATGACCTTCCATTCGTCGTCGCTCTTGACCTCCAGCCGCCCACGGGCATCGTCCAACATGTTTTGACGGAACTGCGCGGGATCGAAGTTTGCTCTGCCGGGTCGCGGCTGCTGCTGGTTTTGCGCTGCCAGGTGCGCGGCCCCGAAGAACGTTGCCAATACGACGCCGGCAACGGTTACCAAACGATTCAATGTCTTCATAGTTCTATTGTTTCAGAGTGTTGTGGTTGAGATATCAAATACAGTACAGAGACGCGCTGTTGCACGGTCTGCGTGCTGCACCGCGAAGCTGACGCAAGCAGCGTGCCAGCCGACGCAAGACGCGATTTCCCGATAATACGGTGACAAAGCGCGCAGAATTTGCGCGGCCAGGGGCTGTCGCGCGCAGGTCTTGCACGCGTCAGCTCAATCCGGCCACGTTCATCAAACAAGATACAACGGAAGCTACGGAATGACCAAGTCCATTTCCTACAAAGATCTTGCCGCGGGCGCGTTTCAGAACAAAATCCGGATGAAATTGTAACCCGGTTACCCTCCCGCTGGTCTTTAGCACAGACGCTGGGTTTCAAGGGCCGGCCACACGAAGGTATAACGAGCGGTTAAATGACACCGATAAGAACGGGTCTCGCAGTAGTAATGAGGAAGCCAGCGCTAAAGTTCCAAGCGGCGATAGTTCCGGAGTTCGACTCCACCTTCTTCTGCGGGGACACGAATATCTTTATTGCATCGCGGAGAAGTGAACGAGTCACGCGAACCAAATCCATTTTGTATCCACATCTGAGTTATCAACGAAAACCAGACAAGTCCAAAGCAAAGGTTCCTTATGAAAAGCAAAGTTCTGTTAAGCACAACGGTCGTGCTGGCGGGATCGCTGCTCGCGGCGGATTCGAGAGATGAAGTCAAGAGCGCAGCCAGAAAGCTCGCCGAGAAAGACAACTATAGTTGGAAAACAACCGTCGAAACCGGCGGTAATTTCCGTCCCGGCCCCAGCGAAGGCAAAACGGAGAAGGATGGTTATACTGTCCTGTCAATGTCCTTTCGTGACAATACCACAGAAGCCGTAATGAAGGGCGACAAAGGCGCCATCAAGACCCCTGACGAGGGGTGGAAGTCCCTGGCAGAGGCGGCGGCAGATGATGGGGGCGGCCAGCCCAATCCAGGGAGGTTCATCGCCCGCATGTTGCGAAACTTCAAGGTCCCGGCGGCGCAGGCCGAAGATCTGGCCGGTAAAGTCAAAGACCTCAAGTCGGCAGACGGCGTTTACTCCGGCGATTTGACCGAAGAAGGCGCGAAGTTGCTGCTCACGTTCGGACCACCGCGCGGCGGAAACGCACCCGAGGTCAGCGGTGCCAAAGGCTCCGTCAAATTCTGGGTCAAAGATGGAGAACTCTCCAAAATCCAATTCAACGTGCAGGGGAAATTATCGTTTAACGGCAACGACCGGGACGTGGACAGGACGACCACCGTCGAGATCAAAGATGTCGGCTCGACGAAAGTGGACGTGCCCGAAGACGCAAAGAAGAAGCTGTCCTGAGTCATGCTGACGGGTGGCAATTCTCGTTTGCCACCTCGACGGCTTTTGTCCGTTAAAAAAGCGTGCCAGTCAGTCACAAATACTGTTTGATCTCAACATGAACTCACAAATCCTTTTCCAGAATCGTCGACGCTTCATCCGCAGCGTGAGTCTCGGAGCCGCGCTTTTCACCGTTCCCGGACTCTTCGCTGATGAACTCGTGCGCACGCCGCGCCAGACGGAAGGGCCGTTCTATCCCGACCACCTGCCGCTCGACACCGATAACGATCTCATCATCGTCAATGATGGCATCACGCCGGCCTTTGGCGACATCACCCACCTCAGCGGACGGATTCTGGACGCGCGCGGCGAGCCGATTCGCAACGCGCTCGTGGAAATCTGGCAGGTGGACAACAAGGGCGTTTATCTTCACAGCAAAGACACTCATGCAGCCCGCGACAAGAATTTCCAGGGCTTCGGACGTTTCCTGACCGGCTCGACGGGTGAATACTACTTTCGCACCATCAAGCCAGTCCCTTACCCGGGTCGGACGGCGCACATTCATTTCGCCCTGAAAATGACAGGGCGCGAAAAGTGGACGACGCAGTGCTACATCAAAGGCGAGCCGCTGAACGAGAAAGACGGCATCTACAAGAGCATCGAGGATCCAAAGGCGCGCGCCGCGGTGACGATTGACTTCGCGCCCATGAAAAGTTCGCGCATCGGTGAGCTTGCCGCCAGGTTCAACATTGTGATGGGCTTCACCCCGGAAGCGTGATGAAAAATATCTTCAATCCGATCCTGCTCGGCCTGTTTGCTGTTTTGGCCTTTGCTGCGAGCGGCGAAGCTCCGCCCGCGCGCCATCCCGGCGAGCGCGACAACACTGCGACGATCATTCACCGCGCCGATGTGCTCCACGACCGCGGGACGAACGGCCGGCATCTCTGGCCTCTCTACTCGAACGCGGACGTGCGTCTGAACTACTTCGAGGTCACCGGCCGTTCCGGACTCCATTTCCATCCGGATGCCGATCACCGGCTTTATGTGCTCGAAGGCAACCTGGTCATCACGGTCGGTACCAACACAACCACCGTAGCCGTCGGCGACTTCAT
The DNA here is from genome assembly GCA_003219345.1 of Verrucomicrobiota bacterium. Taxonomy (GTDB): domain Bacteria; phylum Verrucomicrobiota; class Verrucomicrobiia; order Limisphaerales; family AV2; genus AV2. Next base: position 13,698 of record QHOP01000283.1, on the reverse strand, counting down.
CGTGATCCCCAAAGGCGTTCGTCATTGTTACGATGTTCCCGCCAAAGGCGACCGTGCCCTCCTTCTTACGTTCGACGCGCCGCCTTACGATCCGCGCAGGACCGTTAACCTTGAAGACCCGGCAGCGACCAAATGAGAATCCCTGCCCGCATCACAGTGCGGCCGCCGCAGGGATAAGGCTGTCCGTTGAGCTGCGTTGACGCGACTTTGCACTTCTCAACCAACACGAATGAAAGGACCGATCATGAAACAATCGCCTCGCCATTTAGAATGGGTGAAGGTTAAACACGGAGACCGCGAAGTGACTTGCTTCATAGCCTATCCCGAGGTGAAGGACAAGGCCACGGCCGTTGTGATTATCCATGAGAACCGTGGCTTAACCGATTGGGTCCGCAACGTGGCTGATCAATTGGCTGAGGCCGGCTACGTCGCCATCGCGCCCGACTTGCTCTCCGGCGCAGGACCAAATGGCGGCAATACCAGCGAGTTCACCACCCAGGACGATGTGGGTAAAGCCATTTACGCCTTGAAGGCAGACCAAGTGACCGCTGACTTGAATGCCGTGGTGGACCATGTCGCCAAGCTGCCTGCCTGCAACGGCAAGGTGGCCGTCGGCGGATTTTGCTGGGGCGGAGGCCAGACATTTCGCCTCACGACCAACAACAAGAACATTAAAGCCGCATTTGCGTTCTACGGCACCGGCCCGGAAAAGGCGGAGGACATCGCCCGCATCAACTGTCCGGTGTATGGCTTTTACGGTGGGAACGACAATCGCGTGAACGCGACGATTCCGAAATCGGAAGAGCTAATGAAAAAGGCCGGTAAGACGTATGAGCCAAAAATCTACGACGGCGCCGGCCACGGCTTCATGCGCGCCGGTGAAGACCCCAGCGACAGGAATGAAGCGAACAAAAAGGCCCGCGACGAAGCCTGGAAGCGACTCAAGGACTCGCTGAAAAAGATTTGAAAAGAGCCGCACCGCGTACGGTATGGGTCGTGGCGCAGCGCCGAAGTTCGCGGAAGCAACTGTTGCGGCCTTGATTGCCAAGCTCCTCGGCCCGCTGGTCACGGCCAATCTCGCGCCGGCTGAATCAGGCAGCGCACCCCGCTTGTTCGATTATGGGTTGGGTCTCTGCCCATCGGGATGAGCGACACGCGAAGCTTGTAACTTTTTCGTTTCATTTAGCGTCTTCATCAAAGTCGTCTCAGGGTTTCCTATCGAAATGCATACCTTGGAAAGACGACAAACTAAGACCTAACCAAAACAGCCTATGAAACGTTCGCAACATGCCTTAGCCGCTCTCACCCAAATCGTTACCTGCGCAATCCTTGCGCTCGGCTCCGTGGCGCAAGCCCAGGACAAAAAAGCTGATCCCACCGGTACTTGGACATGGACTACGCCTGGCCGAAATGGCGGTCCCGACCGGAAAAGCACTCTCAAGTTGAAGCTTGAAGGAGATAAACTGACCGGAACTCTGTCCGCCCCTGGACGCGGGGGTCAAAGTAACGATGCTGCCATTGCCGATGGCAAGCTGAAGGGGGATGAAATCTCTTTCACGGTGACCCGTGAGTTCGGTGGGAACAAGATCACCGCCAAATACAACGGCAAGATCAGTGGCGAGTCAATCAAGGGCAAAATCGAAACTGAGCGGAACGGCCAAACCAATTCGCGTGACTGGGAGGCCAAACGCGAAACCGAAAAGAAATAATTAACCCGCCACGGCGTTTGAAGAGCTACTCGCCCTTTGCTAGCGGCGCGCTTCTGAGCGGGTAGTCAATTCGAATCAGATGGGGTTCCAGACGCGGCAGTCCGAGTTGGCTCCGCGTCTGATTTTCTTTGTTGGCAGGCCGCGCCGACGACGACTGAATCCGAGAGTCGCTCAATTTTTAGCCCACCGGTCGAAATTCCAGTTGTTTCCAGCCTTTATCATTCTCGACTCTGTTCCAGTGGCGGCAGCGCCAGCCGCCCAAGAGGACGTCCAGGAGTATTCAGACACTAATTTTCCCACAGCTAAACCCAAAGCAGTCAACGGAAGGTGGAATAGGGCTCGTCCCGGTGCGCGATCAGTTCACTACCAGGCCTTCATCAGTGTCGCCCTTCTCTTCACTGATGACGGGCGCGATGGCCTGCAACTTGTCATTTGGCTCCAGATTGATGAGTTTGACGCCTTGGGTGTTGCGGCCGGCCTCGCGGATGTCTTTCACGAAGGTGCGCACCATCTGCCCACCGACGGTGATGAGCATGATTTCGTCTTCGTTCTTTACCGTCAGCGCGCCAACAACGGCGCCGGTCTTCTCTGTGGTCTTCATCGTAATGATGCCTTTGCCGCCACGCGATTGCTTGCGGTATTCCTCAAAGCTGGTCCGCTTGCCGATCCCGTGTTCGCCGGCGACAAGCAGCGTCGCTTTCGAATCCACAACTGACAGGGCCACCACCTCATCTCCTCTCTCGAGCGTAATGCCACGCACACCGGTCGCGGGACGGCCCATCGAACGAACGTCTTCCTCCAGGAATCGGATGCTCATGCCGTCACGCGTGATGAGTACAACTTCGTTTTGGCCTGTGGTCAGCTTGACATCAATCAGCGTGTCGCCCGGTTCAATGCCGATGGCGATGATGCCGCCCCTGCGGATGTTGGCAAATTCTTCGAGCGCCGTTTTCTTCACCGTGCCTTGTCGGGTAGCGAAGAAAATGAAGCCCGGCTGTTGCCACGTCTGATCGTCGCTGTTCTGACCCGATTTGGCGACGATCCGAATCAAGGCTGTGACCTTTTCGGCGGTTTTAAGCTCCAAAATATTCGCGATGCTCCGGCCCTTGGCGGCGCGTCCCATGTCGGGGATTTCATGCACGCGCTCGACATAGACCCGGCCCGTGTTCGTAAAGAACATGAAATAATCGTGCGTGCTGGCAGTGAACAGGTGCTCGATGAAATCAGCCTCCTCACCCTCGACCGCGGAGCTTTCGCGCGTGGTCATGCCGATGACGCCTTTGCCGCCGCGGCGCTGGGAGCGGTACGAGCTGGTGTTTGTGCGTTTGATCAGGCCGTTGTGCGTGAGCGTGATGATGACGCCTTCGTTGGCGATCAAGTCTTCGATGGCAATCTCGCCTTCATCAGGCACAAGGTCGGTCAACCGCGGCGTCGCGTATTTGTCTTTGATCTCCTTCAGCTCGTTTTTAATGATCGTCAGGACGCGCGACTCCTTCGCCAGGATGTCCATCAGGTCATCGATCTCTTTCAGCAGTTCTTTGTACTCGGCTTCGACCTTGTCGATTTCCATTCCGGTCAATTGATAGAGCCGAAGGTCGAGGATGGCGTTGACCTGAGATTCGCTGAGCGAATAGCGCCCGCTGCTCAGGCGCGCTTCGTTGCGAATCTTGAGGCCGAAGCCCTGCACCTGCGCCTGCGTGAACTCGAAGGCGAGCAGTTTGATTTTTGCTTCCTCGCGATTGTTGGAACTGCGGATGAGGCGAATGAATTCATCCAGATTGGCGAGCGCGATCAAATAACCTTCCAGGATTTCAGCGCGTTCTTCGGCCTTTCTCAATTCGAACTTCGTCCGTCGAATCACCACCTCTCGCCGATGTTCGATATAACAATGGATGAGTTCCTTCAGGTTGAGCGTTTTCGGCCGACCGCGATCGATCGCCAGCATGTTCACGGCGAACGACGTTTCGAGCTGCGTGTGCTTGTAAAGGTTGTTGATGACCACCTTGGGAATCGCGTCCCGCCTCAGTTCGATGACGATCCGTGTGTTTTCGTCCGATTCGTTGCGCATCGCCGCTATGTCGGTGATGACCTTTTCGTTGACCAACTGCGCGATGCGCTCCTCCAAAGCCGCCCGGTTGACGTTGTAAGGAATTTCCGTGATGACCAACTGCTCGCGGCCGCCCTTCAACTGTTCAATGCCGGCCTTGCCGCGAATCTTGACGCTCCCCCGACCGGCTTGAAAATATTGTTTGATTCCCTCCATGCCGCAGACCATGCCGCCGGTCGGAAAATCCGGACCTTTGATAAATTTCATCAATTGCAGGACCGTGATGTTCGGGTCGTCGATCTGGGCGCAGACGCCGTCAATGATTTCACCGAGGTTGTGCGGTGGAATGTTCGTCGCCATGCCGACGGCGATGCCGGTGCCCCCGTTGATGAGCAGATTGGGAAACGCCGCTGGGAAGACGGCCGGCTCGGCGCGCGTCTCGTCGTAGTTCGGGACAAAATCCACCGTTTCTTTGTCCATGTCCTGCATGAGCGCGGCGCCCAGATGCGTCATGCGGGCCTCGGTATAACGCATCGCGGCAGGCGGGTCGTCTTCGATAGAGCCGAAGTTGCCTTTGCCGTCCACGAGCCGCTCGCGCATGGCCCACCGTTGCGCCATGTGTACCAGCGTGGGATAAATCACCGCTTCCCCATGCGGATGGTAGTTGCCGCTGGTGTCACCGCAGATTTTCGCGCACTTACGAGGCTGCCGGTTGGGAAAGAGCGACAGATCGTGCATCGCGTAAAGGATCCGGCGCTGGGAGGGTTTCAGACCGTCGCGCACGTCGGGCAGCGCACGCGAGATGATCACCGACATCGAATAATCGAGGAATGAATTCTTGATCTCCTCCGCAACATTGATCTTGGAGATTTTTTCATTGGCGGCAAACAACGGCGTGTTGCTCACCGGCAGGTCGTTCGGGTCTTTTGGCTCGGGCATTGGGCTCACGCAGGCTGAAGCCTGCGGCTACAGGCTCAGGTTTAGATATCCAGGTTTCGCACATTGAGGGCGTTGTCTTCGATGAATTGCCGCCGGGGCTCAACTTCATCGCCCATCAGTTTCGTAAACATTTCCTCGGCTTCCACGGCGTCGGTCAGATCGATGCGCAGCAGTTTTCGCTTGGTCGGATCCATCGTGGTCTCGAAGAGTTCCTTCGCGTCCATCTCGCCCAACCCTTTGAAGCGGGTGATCTGAATGCCGCGCTTGCCCACCACTTTGACGCCGCTGAGAATTTCCGGGATGGAAAAAAGCGGCCGCACTTCCGTCTTGTCTCCTTCACCTTCAATCAATTCGAAGAGAGGTTTGTCCTGGGCGGCGTAGTGTTCCACATTCAGGTCCTTTTTGGCCAACTTCGAGAGCAGCTCGGCAATCGCTTTGCTCTCGTACAGCTCGACAGGCCTGGCTCGACGCGTCTGGCCGTTCTTGGACTTTTCGAACATCGTCGTGTCCGACTCCTCTTCGCCAAACAATTTCAGATCGGGATTGTCCGTGCCGAATCTGGCCAAGTCCTCTTCCGAGTGAAAGTAATGCACTGTTTCCTTGTTGCCCTCGCGCACCTTGACGAGGTGCCGAGGCAGTTCCTGGGTTTTCTCGTGCCGATGCTCGACGTAATCCGCGAAGTCCCCGCCATGCCGCCGCAAGGCGTTCGCGTATTTATCGAGCGATTCCAGCAACTCCAGGATTTCCGCCAGTTGCTTTTGGCTGAACTCCTTGCCGTCGGCGAGGTTCTTGAGTCGCACTTCCTCCGTCCCGATTTGAATCAAGATCCGGTTCAACTGCGCGTCGTCATCCACGTACTCGACTCGCTTTTTGCGCGTGATCGAATACAACGGCGGCTGCGCGATGTAAACGAAACCCTTTTTAATCAACTCCGTCATCTGCCGGTAAAAGAACGTTAACAGGAGCGTGCGAATGTGCGACCCATCAACGTCAGCGTCAGTCATGATGATGATTTTGTGGTAACGCAGTTTTTCCAGGTTGAATGCCCCGTCGCCTTCACCATCACCGATCCCTGTGCCGATCGCGGTAATCATCGTACGAATTTCGTTGTTGTCCAAAACCTTATTCAACCGGGATTTCTCCACGTTGATCAGTTTGCCGCGAATCGGGAGAATGGCCTGAAATTTCCGGTCGCGCCCTTGCTTCGCCGATCCGCCGGCCGAATCGCCTTCGACGATGAACAGTTCCGTGTTGGCCGGGTCGCGATCTGAGCAATCAGCCAGTTTACCGGGAAGACCGCCCCCGGTGAGCGCGCTCTTGCGAACCGTTTCCCGGGCTTTGCGGGCCGCCTCGCGGGCGCGGGCAGCCATCAATGACTTGTCAACGACGCGCTTGGCAATCGAGGGATTCGCGTCAAAGAAGGTCATCAACCCTTCGTACACTATCGACGAAACAATCCCGTCGATTTCAGTATTGACCAATTTGACTTTGGTCTGCGACTCAAACCGCGGGTTCGGCAGTTTTAGGCTCAACACACAAACCAGACCTTCGCGCACGTCGTCGCCCGAAATCGCCGGATCTTTCTCCTTCAACAGATTGTTCTGCCTGGAGTATTGATTGATGGCGCGGGTCAGTGCGGTGCGAAAACCGGTCAGGTGCGTGCCGCCGTCCGGGTTGGAAATCGAGTTGGCAAAGCAAAGGATCTGGTCGGTGTAGCTGTCGTTGTATTGCAGAACGCAATCGACAAACACGTCGTCCTTTTTGGCGCTCAAAACAATCGGCTTGGGATGGATCACCTGTTTGTTTTTGCCGATCTGCTTGACGAATTCCTCGATGCCGTCTTTGTAAAGAAAGCGTTCGCTCTTCTCGGTCCGTTCATCTTTCAGAACGATTTCAAGCCCAGGATTCAGGAAGGCCAATTCGCGCAAACGGTTCGCCAGAATGTCGAACTTGAACTCCGTCGTGATGGTAAAAATTGTCGGATCAGGTTTGAACGTGACGAGCGTGCCAGTATGTTTCGATGTGCCGATGACCCCGAGTTTCCGCATCGTCACGCCGCGCGCGAATTCCATGTCATAAACCTTACCATGCAGCCCTCCGGAGTATTTGTAAGCTCCTTGCCCAAACTTGCCGCCCGCGTGAAGGTTCGTAAGCACCAGTTCGACCGCGGGCATTTTCCACTTCGGATGCATGTCCACGGGGATCCCACGCCCGTCATCCCGAATTGATACCGAACCGTCCACGTGGATTGCGACCTCGACATGTTCACAGAAGCCCGCAAGATGCTCATCAACGGAGTTGTCCAGCACCTCAAAAACGCAGTGATGAAGCCCGCGCTCGTCCGGATCGCCGATATACATTCCCGGTCGTTTCCGCACCGCTTCCAGCCCTTCCAGCTTGTCGATCTTCGACGCGTCGTACTTTTCAGAGACCTCCGCCGACGCCGGCTTTTCCTCGTGGCCATCATCAGATACGCCGTTCTTTCGGGACGTATTCTGGTCTTCCACCAAAGCAGGTTCGTTCGGCATAAAAAGCATTCTGGCGGGTCATTTTGACCACACTTCAAAGGCGTCAATAATCTAAAAAAATCAGCCTCTGAACACAACTTTTATTTGCGGGAACGGTGGGGAAAAAACACCATTAGTTGTGCACCTGGCAAATCCACAACCAAAGATATTGGGTATCAAACCCAAACATGGAAAATGACGCCTCCTGAGGTTTTTAAGGCGCGAAATTGTGCAAAGGAAGGTTACTTCTCGGACTGGCTCAAAACGACGAACCAAGCCGTGTCATTTTTGTCGTCCCCCGCAAAAATCAACAGTTCACCCGGCTTGATTTTCTGCGTCTTTTTTACCACCATCTTTCCTTTGCCGTAGAGTTTCACTTCGATTGATGAGTTGCCGAAGTTTTCCACCTCGATTTCGCAGTGGTCGCTCATCTTGACCTTCTTTGGCGTCCCGGCACGGACGATAAAATTCTGGCGGTTGACCTCGAAATAATTCTTCCACTTTAGGGCTGTGCGTAATCTCTCCGTCACTTTCGCGTCCACTTCCTTCAACTTGGGGTCGTCTGGTTTGTCATTGTTTGTGCCCCAGACCAGTTGGGCTTGCAGAGCCAAGTCCGTGGAACCGGACCTGACCAGGCAGGAATAAACAAAGAACAGCACAACCGTAGCCAGTGAAATTCCTCCAAAAGGAACGATCTTTTTCATGCCAGCGCCATTGTGGCCAAGAGCTCGGGCGGCGTAAATCTTATTCGCGATGGCTGTCCACCCAAACGACCGTCATGCCCGCAGCTTCGGACTGGAACGAGAATGAACTGGTCTCTTCCAGCGGAGTTTCAATTTCATGGCTGTCGTCCAAGGCTACCAAGGTTTCTGCGCCTTTCGGCGCTCGCAAGGCCACCACTACAAGGACAGCCAGCGCGACCAACGCGGCCGCAGGAGCCAAAAACCGAAGCCACCAGGACGATGCCGCCGCTTCCGTCTGCTCGCTGGCCTGCTCCTTTTCTTCGCGTTCGATTTGTCGCTGAATCTTTGACCAGTAGAACCCGCGAGATTCGGGTAGTCTCACCTCTAATTCATTCTCCGCCAACAACGACTTGGTTAGCTTCAACTCCTCGAAAAGAGCCCAAGCATCCGCGTCGCGGTTCGTCAAATCCTCAACGGCCTTGGCCTCGCCAGGCGACAACTCGCCGTCCAGGTAAGCCTGCAGTTTCAGTTCTGTTTCGTGGTTAATCATCTGAATTCTTCCCGTTTCCAACCTGCCAAAAGCGCTGCAATTTTCCGGCGCGCATAGAAAAGCCGCGACATTACTGTTCCTATCGAGCACTGCATCCGCTTGGCAATCTCTTTATATTCCAGCTCTTCAAATTCGTGCAAAATCAGCACGGTCCGATGCTCGCAAGACAATTTACCCAACGCTTCGTCAATCCGCTGGCGGAGTTCGCCTCGCTCCATTCGCTCCGTAGGATTTGGCGTCACGACCGGCATCTGGCGCTCCACACCGCCTAATTCCTCGTCCAGCTGCTCAATGGACTCTGCCCGTAAACGCTTTTGCTTCCGCAACTGGTCGAGGCAGAGGTTGATGATAATTCGAGTCATCCAGGTCACGAAACTGGCTTCGCCCTGAAATTGTTTCAGGCGCTGCCAAGCCTTGACCCAAGCTTCCTGGGAAAGATCAGCCGCCTCTTCCTCGTTCCGCATCATGCTGACAGCCCGGGCGTAAATCTTATCCCGATGCCGGGCGACCAGTTCCTCAAACGCCTGCATGTCGGCCTTTTGCGCGGCCTTAACCAGCGCATCGTCTGCAGCAGACGGGTAATCAAGCTTGCGCGACATCGGTTCGACGTAGAGCGTTGGGCGGCTATTCAGCAGCAGGGTCAGAGTTTCCCTTTGGTGCTGGGCAACAAGCCAGCAATTCGTGCATCCCGTTGACAGGCAAAGTCCACAGCCTTGGCGAACGCCTTGAACAGCGCCTCGACCACATGATGCGGTTCGCCGCCATAAAGCAGTTCCAGGTGAAGGTTGCAACGCGCTTCGTTGGCAAATCCTTGAAAAAATTCCTTCGCCAGACCAAACCGGAACGCGGACGACACATCTTGTTTCTTCTCCGCAGCGGTAACCTTCTTGTAGGCCAGGTCGCCCATTCCGCGCCAGACCAGAAACGGTCGACCGCTGAAATCGACGACGCATCGCGCGAGGCATTCATCCATCGGCACATACCCTTCGCCGGTAAACGGATTCCGCGGGTCGAAACCGGCGCCGTAGCGGCGAATCCCTTTCTTGTCGCCGAGCGCTTTCAGGAAGGCCTCGCCCAAAGCGATGCCGCAATCCTCGACGGTATGGTGAGCGTCCACCTCGAGGTCGCCTTCGCAACGCAAGTGCAAATCGACCACCGCATGCTTCGCAAAGAGCGCCAACATGTGGTCGAAAAAAGGGATGCCGGTTTTGACCAGCGATTTCCCGCTCCCGTCAATGTTCAGTTTGATAAGGATGTTCGTCTCTTTGCTGACTCGCTTCACCTGAGCGTGCCGCTTTTTCATACCCAACGATTAAACAACCCCACTCGTGGGAAAACAAAGCGAAAATCCATGTATGCGTATCAAATCGCAGTGGGACGTGGAACCGGCGGGTTCAGTTCAATCACTGATTCAGTTTTGCCAGATAACGCTCGGCGTCGATGGCCGCCGCGCAGCCCATCCCTGCTGCCGTGACCGCCTGCCGATAAACTTTATCGGAACAATCGCCGGCAACAAACACGCCCGGCACATTCGTTTCCATTCCGCGTGTCGGAATGACGTAGCCCGCGTCGTCCATATCGATGACGCCTTTGAAGAGCTGCGTGTTGGGCACATGCCCGATGGCCACGAACACCCCGGCGCAATCCACCACGCTCTCCTTGTTCGTCCTCACGTTCTTCAACCGAGCACCGATGACTTTATCTTGTTTCACGTCGAGGATTTCCGTCACGACTGAATCCCAAATCGGTTTGATTTTCGGATTGCAAAGCGTCCGGTCCGCCATGATTTTGGATGCACGCAACGTGTCGCGGCGATGCACCAGGTAAATCGTGGAGGAAAAACGCGTGAGATAAGTCGCCTCCTCGCACGCTGAATCGCCGCCGCCAACCACGACGAGCGGTTGATCGCGGAATATCGGCAACGCGCCGTCGCACGTCGCGCAATACGTCACACCCTTGGTCTCCAGCAGCTTTTCGCTTTCGAGGCCCAGATGCCGATGGCTCGCGCCGCTGGCGATGATGATGGTCTGCGCTTCGACTTTTTCACCATCGACCGTCAGCGTGAACGGCCGTTTGGATAGATCGACTGCCTCGACGGTGCCGAACTTGACGCGCGCACCAAACCGTTCGGCCTGTTTCTGCATCCGGATCATCAACTCGTAGCCATCCATGCCCTCAGGAAAACCGGGAAAATTTTCGACGATGCTGGTGGTCGTGAGCAGGCCACCCGGCATTGTGCCGGTCAGCACCAGCGGCGAAAGTTTCGCCCGAGCGGCGTAAAGCGCGGCCGTAAGCCCGGCGCAACCTGTCCCGATGATGACCACTTTTTCCATAAGGGTGGTGAACCTAGTGGCACCTCATGCACTTGGCAAGTTTTGCATGGTAACAATTGTTTGTGAGTCTGCCGCTCGGGCGGCTATAAAGACGTCATGCGTGTCATCACCCTGACAACGGACTTCGGCGCCACCGACTGGTTCGTCGGAACCATGAAAGGCGTGATTCTGGGCATCAACACCCAGGTTCAAATCGTGGACGTCACGCATGAAATTTCCCCAGGCGACACTCGTGGAGGCGCATTTGCTCTGGCCGCCAGTTACAACTTCTTCCCCAGAAAAACCATCCATGTCGTGGTCGTGGACCCGGGCGTCGGAAGCCAGCGCGGAGCTATCGCGGTGCAGACGGCAAACTATTTCTTCGTCGGACCGGACAATGGTGTTCTATCGTTTGCTTTGTCGCGCGAGAAAATCAAAGCCGTCCGCCAAATCACGAATGAGCACCTGATTCTTCAACCCGTGAGCAACACCTTTCACGGCCGCGATCTCTTCGCGCCCGTAGCTGCCCACTTGAGCAAGGGCTGGCCGATTCAGAAAGCCGGCCCGGCGACAAAAGGCTTCGTGAAAATCGACTGGCCGGAACCTCGACGCAGGTGGAGGTCAATCGTTGGCGAAATCGTTTACATCGACCGGTTCGGCAATGCGATTACGAACATTGACCCTGAAGCACTGTTCGCGCCGACTGAATCTCCCTGTGAAGTTTTAGTGAAGCACAACCGGCTCTGCCAACTCGGCTCATTTTATCAAGCGGTCTCCGCGCGAAAACCGATTGCGGTGCTGGGTTCCAGTGGTTTTCTGGAAATCGCCGTGAATGGCGGTTCCGCTGCAAAAAAGCTCGATTTGAAAATCGGCGACGCGGTGACTCTGCAACGTAAATCACTTCAGAATCCCTCGTCGTCATAATACACCGCCCGCGGCCGTCGCGCGAAGAGGCACACCACCACGCCAAACGCAAATCCGCCCACGTGCGCCCACCAGGCAATACCACCGAAGCCCCTGGAGCCCGCGCCAAGGCTTAATGCGCCATTGAAAAACTGCAGCAGAAACCACCAGCCGAGAAACAACACCGCCGGCAGAACGAAATACGGACCGAAGATAAATGGGGGAATGATCGTTTCCACGCGGGCCTGCGGATAAAATCGGAAGTAAGCGCCCATCACGCCAGCGATGGCGCCACTCGCGCCGATGGTCGGCACTTGCGAACCGAGGTTCGTGTATATGTGTAACAGCGCTGCCGCCACGCCGCTGGCCAGGTAAAGCAGCAGATACTTCCATCGACCAAGCCGGTCTTCGACATTGTCGCCAAAAATCCACAGCGTCCACATATTGCCAATCAAATGCAGCCAGCCTCCGTGGAGAAACATCGAACTGAAGAAGGGCAAAACCTGTTCGCTCAAGCTGAATGACTCCGCGATCTCTGGAATCGAATAACGCACGGGAATGATCGCCAGTTCCACGAACGCCCGCTCCAGCATTCGCGGCCCGAGTTGTAGCTCCCAGAGAAAAACCAGCGTGTTGGCCGCGATCAGGGCCAGGGTAATCGCCGGGAATCGGCGTGATGGAATGTTGTCGCGTATCGGCAGCACGGCCGGTTCTTAACTGTTATCCTCGTTGGATTGAAGCGGAATCGGCGCGCAACTGAGGGCGCATCACACCGGAGCGCCGGCCTCCGGTCCGGCGGATTGGACCTAAATGGTTCGCGTTACTTGTGCCGAATCGAAAATCGGCGCTCCTTCCTGAGCCTTGGCGGACAGCAATGTCCGGGCACGACAACGGCAGGCCGCGTGTATCAAAACCTTGGACAACTCGCCTCGCTCCGTGTTTTATCGGTGCCTGCAAATGAGTATGGACGACACGAATGCATTGATTGAGCAGCGAAAGGCCAAGCTCGCCGCGCTGCGGGCCAGGGGCATCGACCCGTTTAGAAACAAATTTACACCCACCGAAAAATGCGCTGAGGCGCGCGCCAATTATGCCGAGGGCCGGGAAGTCGCGCTGGCCGGGCGCATCACCGCGCACCGCGACATGGGCAAGAGCCAGTTCATTGACATCAAAGACGGAAGCGGCGCGCAGGGCAGTGCACGGATCCAGGTTTACGCCCAAAAGCAAGCGCTCGGCGACGAACAGTTTGAGATCTTCAAACACCTCGACCTCGGCGATTTCGTCGGCGTGCGCGGCACGATGTTCACCACCAAGACCGGCGAAATTTCGGTCAAGCTCATCGCATTCGTCATCCTTGCCAAGGCCCTGCGCCCGCCGCCGGCCAAATGGCACGGACTCGAAGACACCGAGATTCGCTATCGCCAGCGTTACCTCGACCTGATGAGCAACGACGAAGTGAAGAACGTCTTCCTCAAACGCAGTCAGATCATTGCCGAAATTCGAAACTTTTTACACTCGCGCGGATTCGTGGAGGTAGAGACGCCGATGATGCAGGCGATTCCCGGCGGCGCGGCGGCTCAGCCGTTCGTCACGCAACACAAGGCGCTTGGATGCAATTTTTATCTCCGCATCGCGCTGGAGCTTTATCTGAAGCGAATGCTCGTCGGCGGCATCGACCGCGTGTTCGAGATCGGCCGCATCTTTCGTAACGAAGGTCTGTCACGGAAACACAACCCCGAGTTTACCATGCTCGAAGCCTACCAGGCTTATGGTGATTACGAGACTATGATGGAGCTCGTGCAGAGTATGATTTGTAAGGTGGCGGAGAAGGTTTTGGGGACGCTCGTGATCAAACACGAAGTCCAAATCGTCGGTGAAAAAATCGTGGAAGCAGCGCTCGAGGCCAACAAGACGCTTGCAGATGTGGTCGAGACAGTCGCAAAGCAACATGCAGAACTCCATCTCCGCGAGACCGAAAAAGTCATCAACCTCACCCCTCCCTGGCGTCGTGTGAAATACAAGGACCTCGTGCGCGAGGTCGGAGGCCG
>QHOP01000623.1 GCA_003219345.1 Verrucomicrobiota bacterium | reverse complement strand
ATCGAGAACACAGGGGACACCGACCTGGTCTTCCTGGAAATGTTCAAGAGCAGCTTTTACCAGGACCTTTCGCTGTCCGAATGGCTGGCCCACACTCCGCCGGAACTTGTCATGGCGCACCTGGGGATTGACAAGGCAACATTCGACGCGATTCCGAAGGAGGAGGTCGTCGTAATGCCGGGCTAGGGAGATATGATTGCAATTGAAACCAGCACGCGGTCTCCGGGAAAGACGAGCAGTCGTCCGGCGCTGGAGATACGCTTTCAGTTCGTGGACGGCTCCAGCGAAACGTTCATCCAGCCCGATGCCGAAGCGGCGGAAGTCATTCGACAACGGACCAATTCATCCAATCTGTTCAACCAATCCCGGATTGTCGTCGCAGATGACTATTCGTAATCGGTTTTTGTCTGTGCTCAAGTCAACCGCGTTGATTTGGTTTTTAACGGTTCGAGCCACTCCAGAATCCTGCCTGATCATGCTGACCTGGTCGAATTGACGGAAACAGAGTTCCGCCAGTGTGTCCCGGTGAAGGACCCGACTCTCTTGCAAAGACGCGACCGCCACCTAAAGGTTGGGGACCTGATGGTATCGTTTCTCCACTTGAAGATGAAGGGCGGATGCAACGTTTACCTGATGAGGGAAGCATTGGTCAAACTTCCCGCGGAGAGCCAGTCATTCATGCAACGCTTCCTCTCCAAAGGAACGTACGGCATACGCCTTCGCGAGGGCGGCTATGGTTTGCTGAATCTGCAGAACCTGATCGGCTACACCGTTTATCCGGGCGTCCCGGAACTCCCGTCGGATACCTGGATGGCACAGCCAGAATAGTGATTTATGAAACACTTCGTTAACCTCCGGGCGGGCGTGTTGCTTGCGGTCGGTATCGGAGTTGGTCTGCTTCTAAGCGGTGCGGCCGGATTAGTGTGGGAGCCGCTCGTGTTGCAAGCCCACGCTCAGCAGCAACCGTCGCCGAAACCCAGCGCTGCTGTGGCCGCGCAACTGGACTTGCAAACACTCAGCGAACGTTCGCCCGATCAATCGCACGCGATGGCGGATGCCGGTTATCACTTCGCGAACCTATGGTTCGCTGCGGACAAACAGAATTGGTCGTTGGCGGACTACTACCTGAGCGAAACGCGTTCGCATTTGAGATGGGCTGTGCGAATCCATCCCGTGCGACAGACCAAGGCGGGAGAGGTGGATCTGAAGGACATTCTGGACGCAGTGGACAACAGTTTCCTCACCGAGATCGCTACAGCCATTACGAACAAAGACTCTGCAAAATTCAACATCGCGTATCGCCAGACCATCGAGGGCTGTTATGCCTGCCACAAGGCTTGCGAAAAACCTTTTTTCCGTCCCCAAGTGCCGAACGCGGCGAGCGTGTCGATTCTCAACTTCGATCCCAACGCCACCTGGCCTGAATGAAACGGCAGACTCCTCTCGCCGACTGCTTGTGGCCAGTATTATGGTTCATGGCGTCATAAGCCTCGCCCAGGCGGATGACACTCCGCCGCCTGCCGAGCCTGCGAAATCCAATTCCACAGTTCACGTGTCCAATGTGCAACCTGGAATTGTGAACGACTGGCTCCGCAGCCAATCCAGTTCGTTTGCTGCCTGGGACCTTGGCGGACAGTTTCGCGCACGCTACGAGCACCCCGAGTACTTGGGGCCGGTGGACTTCAGCGCGACCGGCGGCCACTCATCCGATAATCGGATGCTGCTGCGCACATTCGTCCACGTGGGCTATGATCCGACGACTTGGTTGAATTTCTACGCTGAAGGCCGGGACAGTCGTGGTTTTTGGGATGAGCCAAATCCGAATCCCGACCTGGATACGATTGATCTGCACCAGGCTTTTGTTCAGATCGGGAATCCACAACTCTTTCCCCTTATCGCGAAGGTTGGACGGCAGGAGTTGAGTTACGGTGACGAACGGCTGATCGGCATATCGGACTGGACGAATGTCAGAAGAACCTTTGATGCAGCCAAACTGCGTTACGAGGTCGAGGGCTTCCGGGTTGATGCATTTGTCTCACATCCCGTGATCGTGTGGAACGACCATTTCAATGAGTCAAATGATCAAGATTGGTTCTCCGGTGTTTATGCCTCGACCACCAAACTGATTCCCTGGCAGGAGTCAGAAGTGTATTTCCTCTCGCGGAACGCCGGCTCAGGCTCGCCGGGATTTTATGGACCGTCACCGGATCCGCAGGGCGCCACGCCGCGTGACATTTACACGATCGGCGTGCACTTCAGGTCATTGCCAGGAAAGCTGGGAGGCTGGGATTACAACCTTGAGGCGGCCGGCCAATTTGGGCGGTTCAAGGAAGCTACCGCTGGCGCGCCCGCGTCAGTTGCGGGCAGGAACCTGGAACAGCGAGCGTACGCGGCAGTCGCCAGCGTCGGCTATACCTGGACCAATGTGCTCGGCAATCCGCGAGCGGGATTGGAATATCTTTATTCCAGCGGCGATGGCAATCCCACCGACGGCAAACACGAAACTTTCGACAACCCTTTCCCGACCAACCACCGGCAATTTGGGCTCATGGACATCTTCTCGTGGCAGAACGACCAGATCCTCCGCTTCATGGGCTCAATCAAACCGACCGAAGCGCTCACGGTGGCTGCAGATTATCGATTGATCTGGCTGGCTGACACTCACGATTCGTTCTATACGAACAAAGGGGCGCGTCGCGGCGGCCTCGCGCCTACCGCTGGCGCGGGCTACGGGATAAATCCAAACTTCAACAGCTACGTTGGCTCCGAAATTGACTTGGTCGCGACGTATGCCTTCAAGGGCTTCGCATCACTCCAGGCCGGAATCGGACACTTTTTTGTCGGGGACTATGTGAAAAGTTCACTGGCCGGAATCGGTGGGACGCGGGACGCGACGTTTGTTTACGCCCAGTTCACCCTCAACTTCTAGGCGAAAGATAACAAATGGTTCAATTCTGGACGATATTCGCCGCCGCCTTTCTCGCCTCGGCGGTGGAATTTGTAGAAGCGTTTACCATCGTGCTGGTAATCGGGGTAACGGTCAACTGGCGCAGTTCGTTCGTTGGAATGGGAGCGGCCCTGGTCGCGCTTGCGGTAATCGTCGGAGTATTTGGTGTCGGGCTTATACGCGTCATTCCAATCGAAGCACTCCGACTCGTGGTTGGGGTGCTTCTTTTGTTGTTCGGATTGAAATGGCTCAAGAAGGCCCTGCTGCGATATTCAGGTCTGAAAGCGGTTCATGACGAGGAAGCCATCTACGAGGCGCAGCTTGCGGAGCTGAAGTCCAAGGGCATTGTCGGATCGAAACGTCTCGACTCGTTCGGTGTTGCGACTTCATTCAAGAGCGTCCTGCTCGAAGGACTGGAGGTGGCGTTTATCGTGCTCACGTTTGGACTTCAGGTAAAC
>QHOP01000282.1 GCA_003219345.1 Verrucomicrobiota bacterium | reverse complement strand
TGCGCGAGCGCCTGCACTCCCGACCGTCCCGCTGCTACGCAATCCTCCGCGACTTATGAGCGATCATGATCTCAAAACGAAAGACCCTGCCTGACCCCTGCCAAACAGGGACTGAATCAACGGCTTCGATCCGCAGCAACCGCTGGGGCCAACGCTCCCTTTCTATCGACGGTGACTGCACGCGCGCCTGTTGGTATGTCCGTGATGGTGGTCGAACCACCCGGCCATCGAATCCACAATTGCGTGGGCGGTGCCGGCACTCCCAAAACCTGGATGGAACTGTCTTGCGACCAATAGCCGGAGCCAGCATGGACTTCGCGTGCCGGCCCTAAGCGTGGTCCGAATTTCAGCCGCATCATCGCGCCTGCGCCCGTCGGATTGCCCGGCGGACCTGCCAGCCGCACGCGCAGTCCTGGTTTGGCGGTCACATTCTGGAACAACTTCGTGGCCGCGCCGTTTGGTGTCACGACCAGGTCAACACGCCCATCTTCATTGAAGTCGGCCAGCGCCGCGCCGCGTTGCTCGCCGAACACCTTCACCCCTGACTCGTGGCCCGGCACCGCCCTCAACTTTCCTGTTCCGTCGCCTTGCAACCACAGACCGAGGCCGGCGTCCAGGCGCGGCGTCTCCGGTTGGTTCGCAAAAAAGTTTTCGCTCAAAAAAATGTCCTCGTGACCATCGCCATCAAAATCTCCAACATTCACGCTGAACACCGGGGCTGACTGCGCTTCGCGGGGCAACGCTACTGCTTCGAACCGGTTGCCGCGATTAAAAAAAATCATCGAAGCCAGTGTATTGATCTCCGTTTCGCGGACGCGCGCCTGCTGCTCGCCCAACACGCTGGAGATTGTGGCTTCGCTGAACGCCCGATGCGTGGGAAAACGCTCACGCAAAAATGGCAGGGCCAGCGACAAGGCGGTGAGACTGCGCCGCGGCGCCACGGCTTTGGAAACGGGATCATATTCCGTTTCTATCAGGTCAACCGTTCCTCGGCCGGCCAGGTCGCCAAAATAGAGCTTCAAAGGTTGTTCCGGCGTGGCGCGATAAGCACTGTTCAATCCCCAGTTGCCCGCAATAATGTCCATCTTTCCATCGCCGTCGATGTCGCCCGTGCTGACTCCATTCCACCAGCCGGTGTATTTGTCCAAGCCGAGTTCCGCCGTGGCTTCGCGCAGCTTGCCAGCCCGGTTTTTGAAAATCCGGATTGGGCCCCATTCGCAAGCCAGGATCAATTCGGGAAAGCCGTCGCCATCGAGATCACTCCAGACCGCGCCGCTGACCAGGCCGATTTTTTCGAGCAGGCGGCTGTTCTCCGCATCCAACTGAAATCGCCTTCCATCGCTGCGATAGATACGCGAGCTCGCGGCCTCGGGGTAGCGGCCGGGGACCACGCGTCCCCCGACGAACAAATCGAGGTTGCCGTCCCCGTCCATGTCCGCCAACGCCAGCGGGCCAGTGCTCGATTCCTGTCCCGGCAGACTGTCGTTAATGGTTTTGACGGCCAGATCGTACTGCCGCACGCTGCTGCCAACCACCAGTCCGTCCTCATAACATGCAGAGCCGGCCAGGATCACCGCCTGCCCATTGCTCCTGCGCCATCCCAAGACGGTCGTCTGATCTCTCGTGGCGAGCGCGTTGTATGGCGGCGCCACGATTCGAGCAAATCCACCGCGCCCGTCGTTGCGATAAACCGCCAGTTGCCCGCCCTTGCCGCTGCCGACGATCAAATCCTCATGCCCGTCGCCGTCCACGTCGATCCAAGCCACGCCGGGCCCTAATTGACTGAGCTTCCTGGGCAGCAGCGGTTGCCGTTCGAAATCATCATACGGCTCTTCGTGATGAACGTGAGCGATCAATTCACTGACATCTTTGAAAACAGGTTGGGCGGGGATGGGGGAACGAGGAGAGTTGGTTCGGATTGCGGAAACCCGCTCATCAATCTCATAAATCCGGTTGGACAAAACGCCTTGAACGACGCTTGTTTTTCCACTCCGCCACATCACTTCGATGGTCATTTCGCGTTGGGCCTTACCCACGGCAAACACGAGCAGGGGATCCGAGCCGGACATGTACCTTCCTCCGCAAATCACTTCCTGACTCTGAACGGGAACAGCGCCGTTCAACAATTTGATTTTAGATCCAATTCCTTGCGTGTTGGGCGGAAGTCCTTTCAAACGCACGGAGACGCGCGGGGCCGAAGTTTCGTTTCGATACATCCCCGCGACGGCACCCAGATTGTTCACGACAAAATCCATGTCACCGTCGCCGTCAAAATCGGCCAGGGCGATCGCATGGTGAACGCCGCGTTGCTCGGTCCCCCACGTCGCAGTGACATCTTGAAATTTCAGATTGCCCAGGTTGTGAAACGCCACGATCGGCATGTCCAGGCGCGGATAAAGGCGCATATGCTGCATCAATTCTTCAGTGAACTCCTCGCGCGTCAGCGTTTGCCGGGTTCCCTTGACGAAGGCGGAGCCTTGTCCCGGACGCTGGCGCGACCGGATCAACGCTTCCGCGTCAGCGTCCTGCACGTCCTTGGCATGGCCGGCCGTGATCAACAGGTCCTCATAGCCGTCCAGGTCCACGTCGATAAATACCGGCTGCCAGGACCACTCCGAGGCTTCCAGGCCGCCGAAGTTGGCAATTTCCGCATAACTGCCGTCGCCCCGATTGAGAAAAAGCGTGTTGCGCATGATCTGCGGCCGGTTCTCGATTTCTCCGATCGGCAGAAGCAGTGGTGGCTGGGCCGGCAGTTGTCTTTTGCGGAGCCGCAGGTCGCGGCTCAACATATCAACCACGAAGAAATCCAGGTTGCCATCGAGGTCAATGTCTGCGAAGTCCACGCCCATTGAACTGGCGCTGGTGTTGCGCAAGGCGAGTTTGGCGATCGCGCGAAAGTGTCCCTTGCCATCGTTGAGCCAAATGCGATCCGGCGTCCAAAAGTCATTGCACACGTAAAGGTCGGGCAAGCCATCGTTGTTCATGTCCCGGAACGTCGCGCTCAGCCCCCAGTCCAAAGGCGCGTTCGTCAATCTGTTTCCCGCCTCGTCCAGGAACGTTCCATCGGTCCACGACGCTGGAGTAAAGCGGCCCCGCCCGTCATTGAGCAACAGGACGTCAGGCTCGCCATACTCCATCAGTTGGCCGTTCATGAATAAGAGTCGATCTTTCAACAAGGGAGGAATCGTCAATCTGCCACGGACCAATTGAATGTCCACGTGTCCCTGATCCCGGATGTCATCCGTGCGGTTGTTGACAACATAAAGATCCAGAGTTCCATTTCCGTCCACATCCGCCAGCGCCATCGTCATGCTGCCGAACTTGCTGGCCGTTCCCGCCGCTTGAGTCATCTTGGCAAACTTCCCATGTCCGTCGTTCAAAAAGCAGATCACACCGCCGCCGCTGACGGCGACGAGCAGGTCCACGTAACCATCGCCGTTAACATCGGCGAACACGGCGCCGCGACAACATTGGCCATCGCAGGGCACGCCCGCCTCGCTTGTGACATCTTTGAATTTCCAGTTTCCCAGGTTTTTGTAGAGCGCATTCCGCCCATTGAGACTGCAAAAGTAAATGTCCGGCAGACCGTCATTGTCATAATCTCCCACGGCAACACCCGATCCGTTGTAGAGGACTCGATTGGCCGCGCCGGCTTTCTCGTCCAGGGAATTGATAAATGTGATTCCCGTCTGTTCAGGTGTGAGGAGTGTGAATCCATTTTTTCCTTCCTTGGAAACATCGAGCTCGGCCCACTTAAATCCTATCTCCCTGTGCCATTCCAGTTCCTTGCCGCCCAAGAGACGCGCCTCGCAGAATTGGCACAGGAGGACACACCAGATGAAAACGGTTCTTCCCATTTCAATTCTTCGAGCGTGAAAATGGACGGGTCGCAACATTCGCTCTTTTCGCTTCCGAAATCCTCCGGATCATCGCCTGCTCGGACCTTTTCTGCCAGATTTATGGCGCTCCACGCATTCCAGCTCCGGCAAGATGCCGGGAGGGTTGACGGGCGACCGGCAGAAACGTTTTTCTCAACCTGCGCCATCTTCAACGCTGTCTTTTCACATTCTGACGCAAACTTTTGACAATCCCCGCGCACGCGGGCAAAGTCCTGGCAACCGCTGGATGTACCGGCCAATCGCCCGTTCTTCTCGCCGACGAATTTTACCGCCGTCGTCACCGACACCATCGAACACGCCGTTCAAGTTTTATCGGGTGCGCGTGTTCGAGACGTAAGAAACTTGCGACTCGACATTCCTCGGCCCGCGCTTTGAAATTCGGCCCGTGGCAAAAACTGCCTCCACCATGCTTGCGCTCGGCACAACTGCGCCGGATTTCCGCCTGCCGGACACGAACGGCAACATCATTTCGCCGGACGACTTCAAAGGAGCGTCGGCGTTGCTGGTGATTTTCATGTGCAACCACTGCCCGTACGTGAGGCACATCCGGCATGAACTGGCGGACGTGGCCGAGGAATATCAGAAACGCGGTGTTGCCATTGTTGGAATCAACTCGAATGACGTCGTGCATTATCCCGAGGACAGCCCGGTGAAAATGGCCGAGGAGATCAAGAACATCGGTTACACATTCCCCTACCTCTACGACGAAGCGCAGACCGTGGCCAAGGCCTATCGCGCCGCCTGTACGCCGGACCTTTACCTTTTCGACAAGCGACGCCGCCTCGTCTATCGCGGCCAGTTCGACGACAGCCGACCGGGCAACGGCATTCCGGTGACCGGACAAGACGTGCGTGAGGCGCTCGACGCTGTGCTGTCGGGCAAGCCCGTTTCGCCCAACCAAAAACCGAGCATCGGCTGCAACATCAAATGGAAGCCGGGCAACGAGCCGGAGTATTTTAGGTAATTCTCTCGGGTGGGGTGAGACTCCGTCGAGCCCTGACCTCAGTCGCGTTTCAATCCGATTGGGCTCGACAGAGTCTCGCCCCACCAACGACCAATGCAAAGACATTACGTCGGCATCGAAATCGGCGGCACGAAGCTCCAAATCGTCCTTGGTGATGGTTCCGCGAAAATCATCGAGCGGCGGTACCTCGCGGTGGATCGCGACAAGGGCGGCGCCGGAATTCGCGGGCAAATTCGCGCGACGCTCACTGAACTGATTCCTGCCAAAAAGCCGGCGGCCATTGGCGTCGGCTTCGGTGGTCCCGTGGATTGGAAGACGGGACAGATCTGTCGCTCGCACCAGATTGAAGGTTGGGCCGATTTCAGACTCGGCGACTGGCTGCAAACCCTGAGCCGTTTGCCGGTGCGTGTGGATAACGACGCGAACACGGGGACGCTTGGTGAAGCGCTGCGCGGCGCGGGCGTCGGCCTCAATCCCGTGTTCTACGTCACGCTCGGTAGCGGTGTCGGCGGCGGACTGGTCGTGAACGGACAAATTTATCACGGCGCAAAACCCGGAGAGGCGGAAATCGGCCACGTCCGGCTTGACCGCAGCGGAACCATCATCGAGCAACGCTGCTCCGGCTGGGCCGTGGATGCCAAAATCCGCCGACTCAAAACGACCGAGCCGGACAGTCTGCTCGTCAAACTCGTCGGCAACTCGACCGGTTGCGAAGCCAGGTTTCTCGCACTGGCGCTGGAAAAAGGCGACCCCGAGGCGAAACGGATTCTAAACGAGACTGCGGAAGACCTCGCATTCGGCCTGTCGCACGTCGTTCATCTTTTTCATCCCGAAGTCATCGTTCTCGGCGGCGGCCTGTCGCTGGTCGGCGAACCACTGCGCACAGCGGTCGAAGGCGCGCTTCACTCGTTCACGATGGAAGCGTTCGCGCCCGGCCCAAAGGTTCGTCTGGCTGCTCTGGGCGAAGACGCGGTGCCGATGGGCGCGCTCGAACTGGCTAAACACGCGACGTTGTAGCCTCAACTTGTAGCCGCAACTTTCAAGTTGCGCGAAACGAACAACCACGCGTGAACCCAATGCAGCGCAAGCTAAAGCTTGCGGCCACAGCCTCCGGCTGGATAATCGACGCGGGTGAAAGATTGGATTTCCAATTACGTGAAGGCCCAAAAAGCGGCGCACGATTCCATCCCTGTGAACGCCGTCGCGCAACTCATCGAAAAATTCCGGCAGGCGCTCCAGGATGACCGGCAGATTTTTGTCTTCGGCAACGGCGGCAGCGCAGCCAACGCGTCCCACTTCACCACGGATCTCGGCAAAGGTTCTTCGGACAAACTCGGCAAACGCTTTCGTGTCCTGTCACTCAACGACAACGTGAGCTGGATGACCGCGCTCGGCAACGATTACGCCTACGAAGATGTTTTCGTCCGCCAACTGATGAACTACGGGAAAGCGGGTGATCTGGTGCTGGTGATGAGTGTGAGCGGCAACTCACCGAACGTAGTGAAAGCTGTCGAGTGGGCAAACAAGAACGGGCTGCACACGATTGCGCTGGTCGGCGGCAAACGCGGCAAGCTGGCCGAACTGGCCGAGCAGGCCATCGTCATTAACGACACACACTACGGCCGCGTGGAGGACGCGCACATGGGCATCTGCCACATGATTTGTTATGCGTTCATGGAGAAGCCGGAGTT
>QHOP01000281.1 GCA_003219345.1 Verrucomicrobiota bacterium | reverse complement strand
GCCGGTAGAACCGTTGCGGCGCACCGAACGGCGGATCGTCAAGCACTTCTTCGATTCGTGTGCTGCCGCCGGACGGAACGGTTGCCAGCGCGTCCCATTGTTCCGTGGTCAGACTGTCACACCCGTAAACAGTGTAGCTTTGTTCGCCCGCGGCGTGGAAGCGGAGACGAACTTGTGCGCCGTCGTAGGTGACGGAATCGAAGGCGGGACGAATGAGGCCGGGCCGGGCCGGCGTGCCCCCAACGAGCACGCTCGCCTGCCAGTTGGCGGCTTCATTGTAGTCGCCGTTGATGTCGAGGACTTCGAGCGAACTGCCAGCGCCATCGGCGGCCGCCGGCCAGTTGCCGCCATCATCATAGGTGAATTCCTGAATCACGAAGCCAAACTCGTCCACGAGCCGGATCAGTTCACCGCCGTTGTTCAGCGAGCCGCTGTACTCGCCGGCGACGAGCGGGTTGGTGCCGTAGCGGAAGTCGAACGCGGCTTTGTTTTTCACAATCAACACGCGCTGGGCGGGAGCCAAATTGGTCACCGCGGACGCGGTGAAGTCAAACGTGATGCCCACGGAGAACTTCACGCCGAGCAGCGAAAGGTTGGTTGGGCCGGTGTTCAACAACTCGATAAACTCAAAGTCGTCACTGTCCGCAAAACCAGCGGCGATCTCAGCGGCGCCGGGTGCAGGCGGGTGATACATCAGCTCCGTGATGCGCAGAAAGTCGCGCTGCGGAAATTCAGAGACGGTGGTCGTGACGGTAATCGAATCCTGGCCGACCTGCGCGCCGTGGTAATCGAATGCAAAAAGCCGGAGGTTGTTTGCACCGGCTTCGAGGGGAAGGGTGATCTGCCAGCGTTGGTCGTCGAGCCAGGTGACGGGAAGCGCGTTGGTTTGACCGGCGGTGCGGATGTCGTGGACATTGATCCAGCCGCGGCCATTGAGGGTCACGGTGGGAGTGTTGACGGTGAGGTTGCTCCCGCCGTTGGAGGTAATCTCGAAGGGAATCTGCGCCGCCAACTGGTTGCGGACCGAGGCGTCGCGCGCGTCGGCATAACCGGGCATGCTGCCGTAATTCTCACCAGTGACACTGGTGTAATGCTGCGCCCACCGGGCGACGTAGGCGCGGTTACAGACGGAGTTCATCAGGTCAAGGAGATGCCCTTGATAGAGGCGGCGATAGACCGGGAGTTTGAGGATTTTGAAAACGTTATTCTTTCCATAGATCGAGGTGCCGGTGGGGAGCTGGAAACCAAACCCCCAGTCGTTCTGTAAAACAACCACCTGGCCGTTGTCCGGGCGCGCGTAAAAAGCAACGTTGTGCGGGTTATCCACGCCGTAGATGTCGACCACACCCAGGAGTGTCTGCAACGCGAAGTAGCGCGCCCATTCATCCACGTCAATAACCGTGGGCGCGGCCTGTTGCAGTGCGGTCCCGCCCAAGCTGAACGTCTTGCCCATCGCCACGATGCGCGAGTAATCATCGCGGGCGCGTTGGTTCTGAATCATCATGCTCCAGCGGTATTGTTCAGGATCATTTCCCAGATTGGTGATATCGTAGGACCAAACAAAATCGACCGGTTGCGGAAGCTTGCGGCCTTCGGGCGTGCCGTCGTCGGTGGTCTCGTAAACGCGGATGCCCTCGAATTTGAAAACCGTCCCGTCGTTCGCGTTTTCAAACTGTGAGTCAACGTAGGTGTCGTCGTAGTTGGCGAGGTTGACGCGCGCGGAGCCAACGTTGTCAGAGCGATGGGACACGAGATACACAATGTCATCGTAGTTCGCCGGGATGCCGCCGGCTTGATTGAGGATATGTTTCATGAACGACTCAACCATTCCGCTCCGTCGGACGATGACTGAACCGCGCGAACCACGAAAGAGATGGTCGGCGGGAAATTTCACGTGGAAACCGGTCATGCTGGCATCGGGGCGGCTGAACATGCTTCCATGAAGGCGGATGCGGGCGTTGTAGAAGACTTCGCGCTCATTGTGGATGATCGTGCAGCCGAGGAGATCGTCACTCATCAGGTTGACGAACGAGTGGAGCAGATTCGCGTCCGCGGGGGTCATGATAATGCGGAAGGTTTGTTTGGCAGGGACGCGCTGCGGTGAGTCCACCTTGATCAATGCGCGTGAATCGGCGCCGGCGGCGGGACAGGTCGAAACAGCACCCAGCGCGTCGGCCCCTTCCACATAAAATTGAATCACAGAGCCAGCCGGCTGCCCTGGAATCGTGCCGGTGTAAGAGCCGGAACCGGGGACCTGCTCAAACATCGGCATGCTCTTCCAGGTTCCGTCGTTGACGGCGTAATGGAGCGTAAGACCAGCGAGGCCGTCGGGATCGGCGGCGTGGATACTAACGACGATCGTGGCATTCGCTCCGGGCAGCAATGGCGAGTTTTGGAGGCCGGTATAAGTGGGACCCGCGTTGGTGACGTAAGTCGAGTTGCGCCGGCCGGGCGTGCCGGGGTGTTCTGGCCGGTCGAGGAGGGTGGTGGCGGCGACTTTGTTGTAGTAAAGCTCGGTGTGCACCTGAGGGGAACCGGCAAGCCATTTGGCGTCGAAGGAAATCTCGTAGTCACGACCCGCGACGACCGGCACGAGTGTGCCGCCAACCTTGAGCGTCGTTTCGAGCTGATTTTCGAGGTAATTCATCGGGCCGGCGGCGATCAGGTGCAGCACCGGGTTCGCGGGATTATCGGAATCCAGCTCGACACGCGAGCGCGAGTGGTTGCCGAGGAGCCGCCATTTGACATCGCCAGCGGTGAAGTTGGTGTTTTGCAGCAATTGACGTGAGGGCGCGTTGGTGGACAGTTCGACGACGGCAATGTTGTCGAGCAACGCTTCGCCCTCCGCGAGCAAGCCAAGTCGGAATTCATGGAAAGAGTAAATGTTCGGCGAGTAACCTGGATTGAGCGCGCGGGCAACGTAACGGTAGCGGCGCCAGGTGGTCTTCAGGCCTTCGTTGCTTGCGGCCCACGACTCGGGAACCGTGTTGTCGGCGCGCGGGTCCCGAAGTTCGAGACTGGAGCTGCCGCCATCGGCGTAGGCAGGCCACGGAAAATCGGCGTAGTAAGTGACTTCGTTGGCGGGGTTGTCTTGCGCGTCGCGCAACAGGAGGTGACTCCCGCGATGCGACAATTTGCCGCCGAAGTCACCCAGCACTGTAATGTCCGGGTACTGCGCGCGCAGCGCAGCCGCGTTGTTCGCAATCACGAGATATGCGTCCGGCGCGAGGATGGTGTTGGTTGGGAAGGTAAAGCTGACCGCGTCATCCAGCCGCCAGCCGCTCAGGTCCACGGGCGAGGCCGAACGGTTGTAGAGTTCGATCCATTGTTCGTCGTTTTTCGACATCGCGGGCGGGGTGGTATTGGTCGCGTAACTTGGCGGGGCGTGATACATGATCTCGTTGATCACGATTTCATTGTGCAGTGCGAATAGGTTCGTTACTCCCGGGGAGGGCGACGCTGGATACAACCATCTGCCCGCCGGAGCCGAAGGCAGTTTGCCCTTCAAGCGATTCTCCAACTTCACGCCGTCCAATACGCTCAGTCCGGCGCCGAGGAGGAAGCACTTGTCGCCCGGCCGCACGGTGAAGCCAAGGTCGTTGGTGCTCAGCGTCAGGAATCCGCCCGCGTACAACGTCTGGCCGTCAAACGTGAATCGCCCGCCGCCGCTGGAGACAATGCTGCAACCGGAAAGCGTCACGTCCGCAGTACCGTGGTTCAGCAACTCAAGAAAAAACGACGAGCTGTCCGCGGCGGCGACTTCGTTGAAGGCCAGATTCGCCTGCCCTGCGGTCAGCGGCGCTTCACGGGCCGAAAGTTCCGCGGTGAACAGGAAATCCGGATCGGCGGCAGCAGCATTGAGTGCCTGGACCGCGATCACGTTGCGGCCCGGCACAAGGCCGGAAGCGAAGGCGCTGAGGTCGATCGTTTCCGGCTGCAGCACCGTGAGTTGCGTGCGGTTCGTGGTGGCGGCGGAGTCCCAGAGGAGCCATTGCGGCGCGTTGCGGCGGGCGACTTCGGCGCCGTTCAGGTAGGCAACGAATCCGTCGTCATACCGCACGTTGAGCGAGAGGCGGTCGTAACTGACGCCCGGTGCGACCTCGAACGGAAGGCGGAGGAGCAACGAGGTGTTCGCCCGGTAGAGCGCGGCTTGCACGTCCGTGCCAATCAAGTTTCGATAACCGTCGAGCAGCGCGGGCGGCATGCCGGCCGACAGCCGCGCAATGTCATTCGTGCCGAGCACGGCGTGCCAGATGCCCGCCTCATCAAGGCGGCCTCGGAAAAAATTGGGCGTCCCGCCGGAATCAGTCCCGAAGCACCACTGGTTGCCGCCACCCCACAGATTGCCGATCGTGACGCTGCCGCCACTCGATGCGCCATTCACGTAAATCTGCATCGGGCCGCCGCTGGCCACAGTGCCAACGACGTGGTACCAGACTCCGGTTTGGATTGTGTTCGTCGCAGCAACGACACGAACGCTTCCGTCCCACACATAATGCTCAAACCGGCCGGAGGAATTGATGCGCAATTGGTGAGACCAGGAGGTGTTCGGCCCGTTGGCGTCGGTACGAACGATGAGACTGCAGGGGCGCACCGCATCCACCGACACCCACACGGCGAGAGTGTAAGCCGAAGGATTCACGGCGTCGGTCACCTGCACCTGGTTTGCCACGCCGTCGAATTGCAGCGACTGCCCGACGCCCACGGCGGGCGGCACGTTGGCCGAATACTGTGCGCCGAAGTTCTGGCCGTCGAAACCGTGCCCGGACACATCGGCGACGTTGCCGTCGAACGAATAAGCGCACGCGACCGGCGGTGCGGCGGATGTCACGGCGGCATCGAAGCCCACCGACGCGCTGCCAGGGGCCCAGGAGATGTCGTCGAAGGTGGGCAGGGTCCAGGACCAGCCGAGCGAATCGTCGGTGGGCACGAACCAGAGCGCAGCCGAATCAGGGTTGAGGAGTTGGTCAATCACGGGGCCGGTGGATTCCGATTCGGGGAAATTCGCGCGTCCGGGCGCGCCGCCGACTCGCGCGCTCGCCCGCCAGTTCGCGGCAGGACTGCTGGCGCTGAACTTGTCGCGCTTGGCGAGGGAAGCGCCGGAGCCGTCCGCCGCCACGGGCCACGGCTCACCGTCCCCGTAGCTCAATTCGTCCATAAGCCGGCCATTGTGGTTCCGCAGGCGCAAGGTGTCACCGGAGTTGGAAAGATGCCTGGTGAACGGGCCGAATACGTTCGTCACACCGCGGGCGGTCTGAAGCGCGGCTGGATCGGCAGCCACGACGAGATAATTGCCGGCAGCCAGGATGGTATTAGCCGGAAAACGAAACTCAATGCCTCCCTCGATGCGCCAGTTCGACAATTCGATGTCAACGGACATCTGGTTGTACAACTCCACCCATTCCAGCGCCGAATCGTCGGCGGCAGGGTGATACATGATCTCGTTGAATGCAACGACGGAATCCGCAGCCGTGGTCGTGTCGGGTTGGAAAAAAAGCGAGTCGGCCCGTCCGCTGACTGTCCAAAACAATCCGAGCGCGAGGAGCGACACCAGGCAGGTGCGGCCAATCGGCGCGATAAGGAACGTCATGAGGACGGGACTTTAGCAGAAAGCGGGCGGCTTTGCGAGCTTAAGCGGAGCTGATTCGTCTGTCCGTGACCCACATCGCTACGGCTCGATTCGCATGGAACCGGTGTTCATGATCCTCGGCCAGTCCGCCGCGACCGCCGCCTGTTTCGCCATTGACGACCGATGTGCCGCGCAGAACGTGGATTATCAGAAATTGCGCACGCGGCTGCTGGCGAACCGGCAGATTCTGGTGTGGAAGCGATGACCGCTTTGGATTATTTTCCACGGTATTCCGTGAACTCCAACTTCCAGCGGAGAAAAGCTTGCCGCGCAAACGCTTTCACTTTGATTGAGCTGCTGGTGGTCATCGCCGTCATTGCGATTCTCGCTGCGCTGCTCTTGCCGGCGTTGTCCAGGGCGAAGGCTCTCGCTCAGTTGACCAAATGCGCCAGCAATGTGCGGCAGATCGGGCTCGCTTCGGTGATGTACGTGCAAGACTACGGTGCTTATCCAAGCTACCGCGAATTCAATACGTTCAGGGACGAGTTTTGGCCCGACAAGCTGGGACCTTATCCTTCAGAGAACTGGACCGATGACGTTTACCAGTGCCCTGCAAATCCGCTAAAGACTCGTTGGTCTTCGCGCCCGATCCTCCGGGACGGGGTGAGTTACGATATCAACCCCTCCGGAGTGTCTCAGACGATTAACGCTTACGGACTGGCCGTCAAGATGCCAGCGCCTTCCAGCGATCCACCTAGTGGTTGCAAGGAGTCCCAAGTGGTTTCGCCCAGCCGGATGATCGCTTACGGTGACGCTGTTCTCGATTTTTTCCCCCAAATAATCCCCGCTCTTGGCTTCTTCGCCTGGTGGCACGTTGAGGAAGATGCTTCGTATGAACGGTCGCGGCGGTTGATGGCGCGCAGGCATCTGGGCGAGTGGAACATTGCGTTTGCGGACGGACACCTTGAGCATTTCAAAACGAACGTGCTCTTTGGCAAGAACACGTACGATCCGGCCGACGAGGAGATGCGGCGGCGCTGGAACCGGGATCACGAGCCGCACTGGGAGGAGCTCCCTCACCCGTAAAACACTTTCAGCCGAGCCGTGTTTTGTCGAGCAGTCCTTAACTATATGGTCCGGTCTCTTGTTCGGGTCAGACACCGGAGGCTCAGCATTTGTCAGCATGACCAGCCTCACTCCCCGCAGGCCGCCTTGGCCAACCTTCCATCGAAGCACCTCGGCTCGGTGGTGTTCATCGCCAGTTTAGCGACGTTTCTCCTTTATGAGGCGGTGGCGAGTTATCCGGTCCTCGCGTAACCGTGTCCGCGCCGAGCAAACGTGACGCGATGTGACTGCCGACCAGAGTGCTTGGTCGTCGCCGTGCCCGCGTTCTTCGACAAAAGTAATTCCCAAATTGGGGCGGACCTTCT
>QHOP01000622.1 GCA_003219345.1 Verrucomicrobiota bacterium | reverse complement strand
TTCCGGAACGCGGAAGTACGGCAGATCGGGCGCAAGGCCGTCCATCGGCACCGTGACGTAATACTCGTGGCGCACGGGCACGATAGGCAGCTCCACTCCGGCAAGTTTCGCGATGTGATACGCGTGCGCGCCGCCGGCATTGATTACGTATCTGCATTCCACTGAACCGCGGTTCGTCTTCACGCCGGTCACGCGTCCGCTTTTCACCGTGATTTCCTCGACGATGGTTGAGGTTGTGAAACAGACGCCCATTTCTCGACACGCGTGCTCGTAAGATTTTGCGACGCACCGCGGCGTCATCCAGCCGTCCGACGGGCACCAGACCACCGACTTGTGCGGCCTGTTTAAGACTCCGAAATTCCTCGGCGCGTTTGTCGCTCAGCGCGACGCGGAGCGAACCGACTTCATGCCAATCGGGCTTCACGTCGGACTTTTGTAAGTCGCGGAAGACGGCCACCGAGTGCATCGCGAGCTTGATGCGCTCGGCGGAGCCGCGCACCTGGCCGCAGAGCCCCGCGCCCTGGGACGTGGTCACCTGGCCAACGTCGTCGGCGCGTTCGATCAGCAGAACGTCGGTCTGGCCGGCTTTCGCAAGCGCGTAAGCCACGCCGCAGCCGACGGCGCCGCCGCCGATGATGATGATTTCGCGATTTGGGAGTTGATTCATTCTTATTACTGTAGCAGCGGACGTAAGGAGGCTCATTTTTCAAAATCCGAAATCCGAAATCCGAAATTGATCGGAGCCTTCTTACGTCGGCGACTACGAATCGCTTCTTGAAATCTTCTTTAAATACCAGCGCACGAAACTTTCCACGTTGTATTCCTTGAAGGCTGAATACGGACCGGGCGTGTAGGCGCTGGAGTTCACACCTTTCTGCTGGCGCAGCCTTTTCGTCCACCAGCCAATAAACACGAATGGCGGTTTGTTGCGGGCCGACCGGAAGCAGCCGCGTGCTCACGCCGTGGTCGCAGCTTGAGTGGTTCCAAAAATTCGGCAGAGTGCGAATCCGCAGGGTGCCCACGTCGGCGTCCTGGTAATGCCCCATGAGCGGCGCAACCCGTGTTCCGTCCATCGACTCGCTGACCCAGCCGTCCACCAGCGGAGTGCGATTTGCGGAAAACCATACGTCGTGCTCCGCGTCGGGGAAGACCGTCATGCCGGTCTGCTTGTGCGTCGGCGCGAGGCCGTTGTCGGTCCACTTTTTTTCGCTGCGCGTGACGACGGCGGTGATCGCCTCACGGACGCGCGGCGAAGTGTCGTCGGCGTTGTAGTGGTCGAAGTTGGCCTTGATGTATTGCGGGTGATTGATGATGCAGTGGTAACACTCGCGGTTGTTTTCCCAGATCAGTTTCCAGTTCGCCTTGACGAGATAGTCCACCGCCTTCGCCACTATTGCGCGGGCGAAACCTTGCGGCTTGAGCAGCGGCGCCAGCGCGCGCTGGGCGGGCGCGAATGGAACCGGTTTCTTCGCCAACGAAATGAAAATCAAGCCTTCGACTTCCTTCACGTGGACCGGGTGGAGGCTGAACTGCGACTTGTCGAGATCGGCCTGCATGCCGCGACAGGCGAGCAGAGTTCCGTCGAGGTCGTAAGTCCATTGGTGGTACGGGCAGACGAACCGGCTCACATGGCCGCACGCCTCGGAGCAGATCCGTGAACCGCGATGCCGGCAGACATTGTGCAGCGCATGGATGCTTCCGTCATCGGCGCGAATGATAATGATTGAGTCCGAGTCCACCTCCATCGTGAAGTATTCTCCCGGCTTCGCGATTTCGCACGTGTGGCCGGCAAACAACCAGCCGGTGCGCCAGACGTGTTCGATGTCCAGTCGGTAAATTTCATCGTCGCGATAAAACTCGCCCGGCAATGACCAGCCGGGTCGGCAGGCGGCAAGCAAGTCAGGCTCGAGAGCGCGGTTACGCTTCGCGCCTTTGCCAGCGCTGGATCGGTTCCCCATCCGCAGCGAGGGCGAAGCGCCACGCAAGCGGTCTTTGGATCGCGTCTTCACCAGTGACAAATCTTAATGGGAAAAGAAGTTCTCTCAATACCCCATTTCGGGGGCAACCGAACGGACGATCAGGAAAACACCGCCCTCCCAGCCGATGAGGGGCGCCTTCATGGCTGTATTCGGCATCGAAACGACTATGATTCAGATTACTTGTGCAAGTAGCGAATGGCCGCTTCCGTGCGCGTGTGGACGCCGAGCTTGTTAAAAATCTTCTTCAAGTGTCCGTGCACGGTCCAAAGGCTGATTCCCAATGCTCCGGCGATTTCTTTGTCCAAGTACCCTTTGCTTAACAGGTTAAGGATATCATGTTCACGGGGGGTCAGTTTCGTCTTATCCGGTGCGGATTCAAGGGCGGAAAGCGACTCAACCAGGGTCTGAAAATAGCGGCGAACATGCAGAGCGATACGATCGACCGACAATTCCTCGTCTTCCAGCACCCCGATGAGTGGCTCAAACAAGCGCTCCGGCGATGTGCGCTTTAACAGGTAACCGGACGCGCCACCGGGCGTGGCCTTGAAGAGTTGATCACTGTCCTCGTAGGTTGTGAAAAAAATGATTGGGAGATCA
>QHOP01000280.1 GCA_003219345.1 Verrucomicrobiota bacterium | reverse complement strand
ATTTCAATGCTTCCAGAATTGCCGGAGCCGCCTTGGCACGCGTCTCAAAATCGAGTTTGTTGGTTGTGAAAAACATCTGGTGACGGTTCGTTTCACCGGACCGAATCGCGGCGAAGGCCGCTTCCCAGGCAACGAGATCGATGAACCGATGGCGGGTCCAATCCCTGTCTTTGGCATCGGCCACCCTCCAGAACACTCGCCCGTAGTCGTCCATGTCAAACTTGACGCTGCCAAGATTCTCCTTGAGGAAGCAGGACCTGACGAGCGGCGTGGCGGCGAAATTTTGTTCGTCGGGAACGGGCTCGGGGATGAATGCTCTGTAGTCAAGCAGCGCGCCGCGCCCTTCCAATTCCCGCCGATATTTGTTCCAGGCGCGGCTTCCGCGCCAGTTTTCCTCGGCGTAAAACAGCGCGACCAGAGTGACAAGGCAGGCCAGCACAAAGAGACAACGACGAATCGTCCGCCGACTGAACAGCCAGCCGAACAGGCGCCCAAAGGTGGGAAAATGGCCGGCAACAGTTTTCATCGTGGAATCGTTTATTGGGTTAAGCAGCAACAATCCGCTGTGGTAGTTGGCTGCGCGGTCCCGGAACAGATGGTTTTGGCGGTTCGACCGCCGTCGGCGATTCGACAAGTTCCGCCAACAGACGCCGGTGCTCTCTCAACGCCACCAGAACCTCCGGCGCCCGCGGCGCGTTCGGGCCTTTGGCGGCTGAAGCCGGTTCGCACGTCACCGAATTCAATACCACAATCAACACCCACACCGCCGCCAATCCGGCCCAGGCCTGCGGACAAGGCCAAAGGAATTCGCGCCACCCGCAACTCGGTTGAGGGGTGATGGTTGAGAGTTGATGGTCGCGCGCGCGGCGAGCGGCGTCCAGGATTTCGCCGCGCCATGCGCCGGGGATTGAACGCATCGTCTGGCGTTGCAGTTGTTTTTCAAAGTCGTCCGGGTTCATTTGATTTCTTCGTAGAGGGGACGCAGCCGCCGGCGCAATTTGTCTAAGCCGTAGCGATAGCGACTGGCCGCGGTGTTCGGCGGGAGGTCGAGCGTTTCAGCAATTTGCTCGAAGGTCAGTCCCTCCCAAAGTTTCAGGTGAACCACGGCGCGTTGTTCGGGCGGCAACTCGCCCAGCGCCGCCACCAGCGCCTGGCGAAAAGCCTGTTCGTCCGGTTCAACGGCAGGCGCAAAAATGGACGCGCCTTCCGCCGCCAGTTGTTCGTAAGTCTTCCCGCGCGCTGCCCGGCGGCGCATCAGGTCGATGGCCAGATTGTGGGCCAGGCGAATCAGGTAAGCCCGCTCGTCGCGGGCGGCCTCGAGCAAACCGGGCTGTTTCGCCAGTTTAACGAACAGCTCCTGCAACAGATCCTTGGTGTCGGCCTCGTCCCGAGTGAAGTTCAGCAGAAAAGCAAACAGCGCCTGCGCGTGCTCATCGTAAACACGGACGAGAAAATCTCGCGGCGACATCGGTCTCAGAAAGACGCGGGCGGGCGGGCAATTTGTCTAAGAATTCTTTCCCCGCAGTGGAATCCGCCCGCGCAACACGCCGAACCATTCGACCGGACAATGAGGAAATCGTCACGTCAACGGCAGCGTGAAGAAGAAGCTTGTCCCCCGGCCCAACTCGCTTTCCACCCAGACCTCGCCGCCATGGGATTGGACGATGTGTTTGACGATGGATAATCCAAGCCCTGTTCCGCCCTGCTCGCGCGAACGGGCCTTGTCCGCGCGATAGAAACGTTCGAAGACGCGGTCAATGGAGTCGGGCGGAATGCCCGGGCCGTTGTCGCGCACTGAGACTTCGGCAAATTCTCCGCCGGCGAGTCGCGCGTTGATCCAGACGTTCCCTTCCGGACGACCGTATTTGATCGCGTTGTCCACGAGGTTAAAAATGACCTGTTGAACGCGGTCGGCGTCCGCGCGCACGACGACGTCGTCCGGAACCTGATTTTCCAGATTCACCTTCTTGTCTCCGGCCCGCGATTGCAGGTCCTCCATCACGTCCTCGGCCACGGATCGCAGCCCGACCTTTTGAAGGTTCAAGACGATCTGACCGGATTCGAGCCGCGAAATCGTGAGCAGGTCTTCGATGAGATAGGTGAGCCGGTCGGCGTGTTTTTCGATCGTCCTCAGGAATCGCGTAGCGACGTTGGGATCGTCTTTCGCGCCGTTGATGAGCGTCTCGACGTAGCCTTTGATCATGGAGAGCGGCGTGCGCAGTTCATGACTGACGTTGGCGACGAATTCCTGGCGCGTGTTTTCCAGTTGCTTGAGACGCGTCAGGTCGTGGAACACGAGAATCATACCTTGCTGCATTCCACCACGATCGAGCAACCCAGTGGCATTCACCTGCAGACAACGGTTGTCGAGGCCGGGCAGCTCCAGTTCAAAGCCGAGCACCTGGCCTTCCACTCGCACCCGGCTTACCAGCTCCTGCAATTCATGCAGGCGCAGCGCCTCCATCGTGGTACGGCCCCGGATATCGCCCTTCAGGCCGAAGAGGTGTTCGAGCGCCTGATTGACGAGTCGCACGCGTCCGTTGCCGTCGAGCAACAACACGCCTTCGACCATGCTGTTGAAGAGGGCCTGTTGCTGGGCCTGCG
Source organism: Verrucomicrobiota bacterium (assembly GCA_003219345.1). Taxonomy (GTDB): domain Bacteria; phylum Verrucomicrobiota; class Verrucomicrobiia; order Limisphaerales; family AV2; genus AV2. The sequence continues at coordinate 6,905 of QHOP01000280.1, read as the reverse complement.
CTTGCGCCAGCGCGAGCTGTTGTTGCTCGTGCAACACGGCGTTTTGCCCGGTCTGTTCCTCGAGCTTTGCCCGCGCTTCGTCCAAGCGGCGTTTCCACCACAAATGCAGCGCGACAAGTCCAAGACCGGCAAAGATGGTTAACGTGGGCCACATGCTTCTGCGCTTTTAACGTTTTAACGGTTCAACTGTTTAACGACTTGGCGGTCATTAAATGCTAAATCGTCGACAGGTTAAATCGTTAAACCGGGAAGTCAGTTTTCGACGAAGCGGTAGCCCACACCGCGCACGGTGTCGAGGTATCCGGCCGCGCGTCCGAGCTTTTCCCGCAACCGGCGCATGTGCGTGTCCACGGTGCGAGTATCGATGAGGTTTTCGTATTGCCAAACGTCTTGCAACAGTTGTTCGCGCGATTGAACACGCCCGCGGCGTTGCGCCAGCACGGTCAGCAGTTTGAACTCCGTCGCGGTCAGCTCAATGCGTTTGCCCTGCACTGTCACCCTGTGCCGCGGCACGTCGATGATCAGTTCGCGGAACTGATACCGGTCTTTTTTCTCCTCTTCGCCCTGGCCCCGCTTGAGCAGATTTTTCACCCGCAGGACCAGTTCGCGCGGGCTGAATGGCTTGGTCACATAATCATCCGCGCCCAGCTCCAGGCCGAGCACACGGTCAATCTCCGCCGCTTTTGCGGTGAGCATGATGACGGGAATGCTGGAGGTGGCCGGGTCGCGACGCAGAATTTTACAGACTTCAACACCGTCCACTTCCGGCAGCATCAGATCGAGAACAATCAAATCGGGCGACTGAACTCGGGCCTTTTTCAACGCTTCCGAGCCGTCCGCCGCCGTCACTACTTCGTAACCCGCGCTCTTGAGATTGAACTCAACCAGTTCAACGGCGTCGGGTTCGTCATCTACCACCAAAATCTTTGCCATCACGCGGGCTTTGGTTATCACGAAGCCCAAATTCCTACAATTTCGGCCAGGTGACAAGAAGGTTACAAATGCATGACAACGCATCCGAGGCGGCCTAACCGTCTTGAGGTCCTGGCGTTGGAGCAACAACTGCGCGCGCGTCTCAAGGTCACGCGGGCGGAAAGGCTTGGTCAGGTAAATCGTTCGCCCCCGAAAGCACAGCGAAGGTCCGGCATCGAAGGCGAACGGGTGAGAAGCAGGTGACGTTTCAACTCTGAGCGCCTGACACCGGTGCATATTCTTGACACTACCACCCTATCGAGTCCGGTCTGCAAGATTTCCGAAGACCCCTCACCCTGCCCCTCTCCCCATCCGATGGGGAGAGGGTGGCCTCTAAGCCGGGTGAGGGGAATACGTGCGATCAGCTTGGTGGTGGTATCCTAGATGCGCCCCAGGACACTCCCCACACTCCGTCTTCCCGCTTGCGTCGTCACGGGCGGCCAACCATACTCGCGGCCTTTGAAAATGTATGAGCACGATTCCCATTCGCGTCGCTGTCACCGGCGCCGCCGGACAAATCGGTTACTCGCTCCTTTTCCGCATCGCTTCCGGCGCCATGTTCGGTCCGAACCAGCCGGTCATTTTGCACCTGCTTGAAATCGAACCCGCCCTGCCCGCGCTCAATGGCGTGGTCATGGAACTCGACGACTGCGCCTTTCCGTTGCTCAAAGGCATTGTTCCCACGGCCAATCTCGACGAGGGCTTTCGCGGGGCGAACTGGGCGTTGCTCGTCGGCAGCGTGCCGCGCAAGCAAGGGATGGAGCGCAAAGACCTGCTCGGCATCAACGGCAGGATTTTCATCGGCCAGGGCCAGGCGATTCAAAAAAACGCCGCCAGCGACGTGCGCGTCCTCGTCGTTGGCAATCCGTGCAACACAAATTGTCTGATCGCAATGAACAACGCGCCGGAAGTGCCGCGCGACCGCTGGCACGCCATGACGCGGCTCGACGAGAACCGGGCGAAATCCCAGCTCGCCAAAAGAGCCGGTGTCGATACCGGCGCCGTCAGCAACGTCGCCATCTGGGGCAACCATTCGGCGACGCAGTATCCCGATTTTTACAACGCGAAAATCAACGGCAAGCCTGCGACTGCTCTCATTAAAGACGAAACCTGGTTGAAAGGCGAGTTTATCTCCACCGTGCAGCAGCGCGGCGCAGCCATCATCAAGACGCGCGGCGCCTCGAGCGCCGGCAGCGCGGCCAACGCCATCATTGATAGCGTCCGCTCCATCATCGAGCCCACGCCCGCCGGCGATTGGCACAGCGTCTGTATTTGCTCGGATGGCAGCTACGGTGTCGAGCAGGGACTCATCTCCTCGTTTCCGGTGCGTGGCGACGGCAAAAAGCTTTCCATCGTTCAAGGCGTGCCGATCAACGAATTCGGCCGCGCGAAAATCGACGCCACCGTCAACGAGTTGCAGGAAGAACGCGCGATGGTGGCGGACTTGCTCCCCAGGTGAGCAAGCGGCTGTCAACAAATCGCGTCCATGAGCGATCCCATCAGGATGTTTGAGTCTCGTGACCTCGACTCCTGCGGAGGGTACGACCCGGCACTCGGCCCGCTTTCTATGCGATGAAGGCCCAAGACCTCGCCCGCTATATCGACCACACGCTGCTCCGAGCGGACGCCACGGCGAAAGACATCGAAAGGCTCTGTGCCGAGGCGCGCGAGCACCATTTCTATGCTGTTTGCGTAAACGGATCGCGGGTGATTCAGGCTCGCCATTTGCTTGACGGCAGCGACGTAAAAGTGGCGACGGTCGTCGGCTTTCCGCTCGGAGCGACGGACTCCGACACCAAGCGGTTCGAAACTGAAGCCGCGATCGACAGCGGCGCGCAGGAAATCGACGTGGTCATCAATCTCGGGCGTTTGAAGGACGGCAATTACGATTATGTGGTGCGGGAGCTTCGCGATGTCACCGAGGCCGCGGACGAACGACCGGTCAAGGTCATTCTCGAAACCGGCCTGTTGACTCACGAAGAAAAAATCTGCGCCTGCCGTCTCGTCCTCGATTCAGGCGCGCAATTCGTGAAAACCTCCACCGGTTTCAGCAGCGGTGGCGCGACCATTGAAGACGTGGAACTGCTGCGTGAAATCGTCGGCGAAAAATTCGGCGTGAAAGCCGCGGGCGGCATTCGTGACGCGCCCACCGCGCTGGCGATGATCGAAGCGGGCGCCACACGCCTTGGCACTTCATCCGGCATGGCGATTGTGCGGGGATCGGCAGAGAAAGTTCATAGTTATTAGAGCGATCCCAACAGTCATCGGCCTGTACGCAAAGACCAGGCGCCTCGATTCGGAGCGGCGGGTAATGCGAGTCCCTCGAACCACAAGGACATCTTCAGCGGCGTTGGTTGTATTCAGCCAAAGAGTATTTCCGACACGCCAACTCGTCTGCCCGCTGGCCCAAAGCCCTGTCTCGTTCAAACGCAGCCCAGTTGACACCCCAGGTTTCAACGGCGACATCGCTGATTGCTTTCTGCCAGTCATCTTTTGCGAGCGAGAGCGGCGGCGGTTGCACCGAACCTTGAATCAACAGGCCCAGGCGATTGCGACGCTGGGCGGCGCCGGCAATCTTTTTCCCCTGCCAAAGAATGTCAAATTGCTCCATGCCGACGAAGCATTGACCGGGCGGCTCCTTGCGGCAGCACGGTGAAAGCTCGGTCGGAACATCAAGCCGCGCGAAAGCCGCGCGAATCCACTCGTGGACGCGCCGATAACTTTCCGTCGCGCGGCAGGCATACCACCAGTGACCCTGTGGAAACACCAGGCTGTAAGTCCAGTCGGCATCGTGCGGCACGAGTCCGCCGCCCGTCGGCCGGCGGACCAGCGGACGCAACAGGGTCAATCGCGCCACCTCGGCGTACTTTTGCGAATAACCGAACGACGCCGCGCGTTCCGTCCAGCCATAGAAGCGCAAGAGCGGCTTGCCCAATTGCGACGCGGACTCCAGCAGCGTTTCGTCAAACGCCATGTTGAAGTCCGCCGCGCCAGGGCCGGAGTTTAACAGCAGCCAGGTTTGCGGACTGGAGGTTTTCAATGTAAAGCCGAATGCTTTCGGCGGGACGCCGAGAGCGACCCACCGGAGGCGCGTGCTACTTCAGACCAACGCGCGGGCAGAGTGTCTTGATCTCGCAATTCAAGCAATCCGGATTGCGCGCGTAACAACGCCGTCGCCCGTGCCAGATGAGCCAGTGACTGAACATCGTCCACTGTGCGCGCGGCACGAGTTTCATCAGTTCCTGCTCGATCTTTTCCGGCGTCTTTTCGCGGGTGATGCCGAGGCGTTGGGAAAGGCGCGCCACGTGCGTATCCACGACGATGCCTGCGTTGATTCCGTAAGCGTTCCCCAAAACCACGTTCGCCGTCTTGCGACCGACGCCGTCGAGGTGCGTCAATTCCTCCATCGTCCGCGGGTCGGTCTTTGCGTTGGCGTAATCGCCCGCCGTCCGATACTTCCTGAACAATTCAGCGGTCACGAGGTTCACGCGCTTGTCCGTGCACTGCGCCGAAAGCACTGTGGCCACGAGCAGTTCGAGCGGGTTCGAGTGGTCCAGTTCGCAGTGCGCGGAGGGATAAGTTTTCCGGAGCGCGGCGATGATTTTTTTCAGGCGCGCGGCTTTAGTTTGCCATGACTCGGGAGGCACTCGGAGCAATCCAACCGGATTTACTGTTTTCGGAAACGGTCAAACCAGCTCCGGCACGACGAAGTCCTCGGAGGCTTTATAGCGCGGGCTGGTGTTGGCGGCTTCGACATATTCAAAGACTTTGCCTTCGAAGTTGCGAATGACGACGCGGTCGGCGTTGCGGCTCAGCACGTAGTTCGGGTTGACCGGCACTTTGCCGCCGCCGCCGGGAGCGTCGATGACGTATTGCGGCACGGCGTAGCCGGTCGTGTGACCGCGCAAGCCTTCCATGATTTCAAGCCCCTTGCGCACGCTGGCGCGCAGGTGCGCGGAGCCGGAAATCAAGTCACACTGGTAAATATAGTACGGCTTCACACGGCACATGAGCAGTTTCTGCACGAGCGCCTTCATCACCGTTACATCGTCATTGACGTGCTTCAGCAGCACGGACTGGTTGCCGAGCGGGATGCCCGCGTCGGCCAGGCGAGCGAGCGCGTCGCGAACTTCGGTGGTCAGCTCGCGCGGATGGTTCGAGTGAATGCTGATGAACAACGGATGAAACTGTTTGAGCATCGCGCAGAGTTCCGGCGTGATGCGTTGCGGAAGAAAAACAGGAATGCGCGTGCCGATGCGAAGAAACTCGACGTGCTTGATCCCGCGCAGTCGGTTCAGGAGGTATTCGAGCTTCTCGTCGCTGAACAGCAGCGGATCGCCGCCGCTGAGCAGCACGTCGCGCACTTCGGGGTGCTCGATAATGTATTGGATCTGGCGATCGAACTCCGGGTGAAAATCGTAGCCCGTCGCATTGCTCACGAGTCGCGACCGGGTGCAATAACGGCAGTATGCCGCGCAGCGGTCGGTGACGAGGAAGAGCACCCGGTCCGGATAGCGATGCACCAGTCCGGGCACAGGCGAATGCGAATCTTCGCCGCAAGGATCGCTCATTTCCCACGGCGCGGTGTGTGTTTCTTCGACGCGAGGAATGACCTGCCGCCGGATGGGGCAGTTTTCATCCGCCGGATCAATCAGGTTGAAAAAGCAAGGCGTGATGGCCAGGGCCAGTTTCGTGTTGGCCAGTTTTGTGCCGGCGTATTCCTCCGGCGTGAGCGACGGCATCAGCCGCTGGAGCTGTTCGAGCGAAGTGATGCGGTGTTTGAGCTGCCAGCGCCAGTTGTTCCAGTCAGCGTCTGAAACGTCCGACCAGAAGCCGCGTCCGGCCGATTTGAATTCCTTAAGAGCGTTTAGCGAGCTGCCTGAGGGCGGCTCCTCGCCATTTGCCGATGAAGTTTCGTTCATTGTGCGGGAACTATATTTTGGGTCGCCTACCTGTCAAGCGGCGCGCGGAGAAACGGCATTTCCGACCCGGGAACTTCATTTCGCGGGCCTGGCTAAGGTGTTGGCGGGCGGTGCGTTGGTCGCGCTGATCGAAGCCCGTTTCGCGTCCAACTCGTCCAGTTTTTTGGCGGCGTCGCGCACGAGCAGATCGGCGCGCATCGGCGGCAAACCGGGCAGCGAACGCGCGAGGCCGACCTGGTCCCGTTTGTTCACGTAATTTTCAATCGTCGCGCGATAATCATCCACCAATGAGGTCAGTTCCGGCGGCGTTTTGAAGCGCACGACGAGCAACTGGGACGTCACTCCTTTCAGCACGATACGCTGGCGCAAGTACTCCCAATCGGCAATGATCTGCTGAATGCCCGGCCTGGCACGCTGCGGCAGGTCCTTGCGGGTCGCGCTGACCAGGACGGACGGATGCAGAGTTTCATCCAGTTTCTCCAGCGTCACGGGCATGGACCAGGCTTGCGTGGGATCCTGTCCGGTGAACTGGATAAGGACGACCGCCCACCATTTCTCCACGTCGAGCAAACGCGGGAACTGCGCGCGATAGGCGTTGAGAAACGCGGATTGCCAGTTCAGGTAAAAGGGCAGCTCATTGAGCATTTCCGCCAGCGCCGCCCGGCCTCCGGGCAAGAGCAAAAGCTGGCTGAAGAACAATTGCGCAGAAGCCTGGAAGGTTTTCCAGGTCTCCTCCGGCACCGGGTCCGGCAGCGCGTCACCGAGTTTGGCGAACGTGAGGGCCGCGTGGGACTGTAATCGTTCGCGCGCTTCCTTGAGCGGGTCCTGGCGGACGGCCTGGCGCGCCTGCCAGCTGATGTTCACGCGGTTGAAATTCCACTGCGGCTGCGCCAGCACGAGGTCCACTTCGCTCGAGTGGACCAGGTGCTGCGACAAACCTTCCGAGAGCCAGAGGGGGATTTCCGCCGAGCGCAAGCCCGCGTTGCGGTTGGCAATTTCCATCAGCAGAAG
>QHOP01000279.1 GCA_003219345.1 Verrucomicrobiota bacterium | reverse complement strand
CGATGATGCCGGGGCGCCGCTGTGGGTGGACAACGCGGCAAATGGCAAGCCCGTCCTGCGTTTCGACGGCGCGGGCGATTACCTGGAAGTGCCCTCCACGCCAAGCGTCGCCATCACCGGCGACATCGCCTCCTTTTCGTGGTGAAGTTCGACGACTTTGCCGCGTTCCGCGGGGTCTGGGCCAAAACCGACCTTAACTTTCCGGCCCCGACCGATTATTACACACTGCCGGGCTCTGGTATCCCCAGGGCGTTTCGCGGGGACAGCACCCTGAACAGTCTGGCAAGTGTGGATGGCGCAGGGCGCTTGGCCACCAACACTTACCTCGTGCTCGGATTCAACCAGGCTGGCCTGGTCTTCACGCACTATTTGAACGGTGCTCCGTTTGGCTCCGGCCAGATGAACGTTACGCCGGCGGACGTGGGCAAGCCGTTGAGAATCGGCACGCGCGACGATTTCGCGACACAGATGAAAGGGGACATTGCCGAATTGCTGATTTACGATACCGCCCTGAACAGCGCCGACCTCAAATCTCTGGCGGCCTATCTTGGCGGAAAGTACGGCGTGCCCATCGTCACGCCCACCAATTCGCCGCCCACCGTGACGATTAACGATCCGACGAACGGCGCTACATTCGCCGCGCCGGCCAACGTCACGGTTGCGGTCACGGCGGCCGACAGTGACGGCAGCGTGGTTCAGGTGGACCTTTACCTCAGCGGCGGCCTCGTCGCGACCGTGGCAACAGATAATTTGGGCGGCGTTTCCACATCCCCTCCCGTGTCGATCACCGTGACTTCGACCCAACCGTTTCCTTTGCCGTCGGCCGCCCGTCTGAAACTCTGGCTTCGGGCCGACGCGGGTGTAGCAACGAACCTGACCGGCGCGGTGACGAAGTGGACAGACCAGTCCGGTAAATTCAACGACGCGGTGCAGACCAACGATTCGTCTGCGCCACTGTGGATCGCGAATGCTGTCAATGGCAAACCTGCGCTGCGTTTTGATGGCGACAACGATTACCTGTCGATCAGCAACTCGCCGAGCATCGCCATCATCGGTGACCTCTCGAGCTTCTTCGTGGTGCAGTTTGACGATTTTGCCACCTACCGCGCGGTCTGGGCAAAGACGGAAGGCAACCTGCCGCGCTCGACGGACTACTACATACTGCCGGATACCGGCATCCCGCGGCTGATCCGTGGAGGAACTGGCGGTCTGGGCAGCGTCGATGGCGCGACGGCCTTGCCTTCCGCCCAACACCTCATCGCAGGTTTCGAGATGGAGGGCAGCACGGCGCGGCTTTACTTCAATGGCCAGGAAGACAGCAACGGTCAGATTACGGCGATGCCGACCGATGCGGGCACGCCTTTATTGATCGGCACGCGCGGCGATCTGTTCACGAAGATGAAAGGTGATATCGCCGAGATCATCATCTATGACATCGCTCTCTCCGGCGCCGACCGAAACGCAGTGCTCACTTATCTCGCCAGTAAATACGCCATTGACATCGGGGCCGTCGCGCCATCGTTCACGGTCAGTCGATCAGGCAATGACATCACAATTTCCTGGCCGGCGTCGGCTGGCGGTTTTTTATTCGAAAGCTCCGATGTATTGCCAGCCGCGAATTGGGCAAACGTTTCATTCAACCCGCCGCCCCCCGGTCAGAACCCTAGCGTCACGGTGACGCCGGCGGCCGGGAACAAATTCTATCGGTTGCGGAAACCGTAGCGAGATGTCGCACAGAGCGCTTGTAGTTTGCTGCAAAATCTGCTACAAATGCCGGTGCCCTTGATGTCTCGTCTTATATCGTATCTCCTGATTTTTCTCGCCACATTCAGCGCTTCGCGCGCCTCTGCCGACAGCACCATTGTCTTCAACGAAATCATGTATCATCCGGCGACGAACGAGCCGGCGCTGGAGTGGCTCGAACTGCACAATCAAATGGCGGTGAACATGGATGTTTCGGAGTGGTCAATCGAAGGCGGAGTCCAGTTCAAATTCCTGGAAGGCACCGTCGTGCCGGGTAATGGCTACCTCGTGGTCGCGGTTTCTCCATTGGCGTTGGCGGCAGCGACAGGCTACACGAATGCTTACGGGCCGTTCACCGGCCGGCTCTCCAACTCCGGTGAACGACTCGAACTGCGCAACAATAATCATCGGCTGATGGACTGGGTCGAATATGGGACGGATGGCGACTGGCCCGTCGGTCCGGACGGCGCCGGAGTTTCGCTGGCCAAAATCAACCCCAATGCCGCCAGCCCGCCGGCAACGAACTGGTCGATGAGCGCGCAAATCGGCGGCACGCCCGGCGCGCCAAATTTCCCCGGACCCGGCGCAACAACCACCAACACCGTTCTCGTGCGGATCGACGAGGTCTGGAAGTATCAGAATTCCGGCAACGACCCGGAAACCGAGTGGCGCGGCGCCGGTTTCGACGACAACGCGTGGCCGACGGGACGAGCGTTGTTTTATGCTGGCAACGCGCAGCCTCCGGCGGGCGAATTCCAATCCATTCCCACACTCTTCAGCACGGGCGTGGATGACAGTCACAACGCGCTCTCGCCCGGCGTTCCCGACCCGCATTATCTGCTCACGGTCTCCGCCCAGAGCACGCCGCCGCCGCCGCCCATCGCCGCGACAGTGATCCAAAATCATCCCGTCTGGCTGGCGAACGACGCGCTTTCAAGCTGGATCGGGCCAGTCAATCCCGGCGCAGCCAATGTCGCGCCCGGTGAGTATCGTTACCGCACGTCGTTCAATCTCTCCGGCTTCGATCCGGCAACGGCGCAGATCACTTTGAGCGTCGCGGCCGATAATCGCCTGAACGACGTGTTGATCAACGGCGCGAGCAGCGGAATTTCTTTCGTCGGTTTTTCCGGATTCAGCCAGAACTTTGTCATCACGTACGGATTCGTCAGCGGCACGAACGCAGAACACGCAACTGAATCCCGGTCCCGTCACGGCTTATTTCCGCACCAGGTTCACGTTCACGGGCAATCCGACCGCTACGCTGCTCACGCTCCGTCCGCTGGTTGCTGATGGCGCAGTCTTCTACTTGAACGGCGCTGAGGTGTCCCGATTGAACATGCCCGACGGCGCGATCAGTTCATCCACGCCCGCTTCGCTCGATGTCACGAATGCAAGTTCGGCGGGAACGCTTGCTATTCCTTCATCAGGCATCGTCAGGGGAACCAACGTGTTGGCGGTCGAAGTCCATCAGGCAACAAACGACGCAGGCGACATTTTGTTTGGCGCCGAACTGGTCGCCACGCCGGCGCCACTGCTCAGACCGAGCCTCGCGTTCAACGAAATCGCAGCGTCAACTAATTCGATCTTTTGGCTCGAACTCGCCAACAGCGGCACCAACGGCCTCCCGCTGGATGGCTACGTCCTCGCCCGCGATGGCGCGACGGACAATCAGTTCGTTTTTCCCTCGAGCCAGACGATAGCCGCGGGCGGGTACTTGTCGCTGAACGAAAGCGGGCTTGGTTTTCATCCGCAATCCGGCGACAAGCTTTTTCTCTATCCGCCTAATCGCAGTTCGGTCATCGACGCCGTCGTCGTGAAAAAGACTTTGCGCGGAAGATACCCGGATGGGACCGGCCGTTGGCTTTATCCCGCGCAACCGACGCCGGGCAGCTCAAACGTCTTCGCGTTCCACGATGAGATCGTCATTAACGAAATCATGTATCACCATCGCGGCCTGCCAGAAACGCCCGCGATTTACCAGGACGCGACGCTTTTGCCTGTCACCGCCGCGTGGAAATACGATCAATCCGGCCTGGACCTTGGCGCGGCGTGGCGCGCCGACAGCTACGATGACAGCAATTGGCCATCCGGCCCGGCCCTGTTGTACGTGGAGGACGCCGCGTTGCCGGCGCCGAAGAACACACCGTTGACGCTGGGGCAAACGACTTACTATTTCCGCACGCAGTTTGTCTTCAACGGCAGCACCAACGGACTCGTGCTGCAGCTTCATCCGATCATTGACGACGGCGCTGTGTTCTATCTGAACGGCCAGGAAGTCCTCCGCGCGAATATGCCTGCGGGACCGATCAGCTATTCAACGTTCGCGTCGTCGAGCGTCACCGACGCGGCGTTCGCGGGTCCGTTCACGATTCCGAGCGCCAACCTGGCGGTCGGCACCAACGTCCTGGCGGTGGAAGTGCATCAAGCCTCCACGAACAGCACGAACATCGTCTTCGGCACCGAGCTGCTGGCGCACCTCCAGACCTCCCCTGCCCTGCCGTATCGCGACTCACCCGAATCGTGGATCGAACTCTACAATCGCAGCTCGAACACGGTGGACTTGAGCGGATGGGAATTGGACAAGGGAATTCATTTCACTTTCCCGCAGGGCACGACCGTGACGGCGGGCTCGTACCTCGTCGTGGCCGGTGACGCCAATTATCTGCGCTCGTTTTATCCGAACATTTCCGTCATCGGCAATTTCACAAACAAGCTGTCGCATCACTCCGACCTGATTGCGCTGAAAGACGCCTATAAAAATCCCGTCAACGAAGTTCGTTACTACGACGACGGCCGGTGGCCGGGCTATGCCGATGGCGGTGGTTCCAGCCTTGAACTGCGAAATCCCTTCGCTGACAACTCGCAAGCCGAAGCCTGGGCCGCGAGCGATGAATCCGTGAGGTCGCAATGGCAGACTTACACCTATCGCGGCCCCGCGGCGGCCGATGGCGGCCCGACGCTCTGGAAGGAGTTCGTGCTCGGCCTATTGAACAGCGGCGAAGTTTTGCTGGATGATATCAGTGTGATCGAATCGCCCGATACCGCCCCGCGCGAGCTCATTCAAAACGGCTCCTTCGAGAGCGGCGCGACGGCGTGGCGCATCATCGGCAATCATCACGGCGAAGTCATCGTGGACCCGGACAATCCCGCGAACCACGTCCTCCATCTCATTGCCACCGGCCCGACGGAGCACATGCACAATCACGCGGAAACGACTCTGGCAGCCGGCGCGACGATAGTGAACGGGCGCGAATATCAAATTTCTTTCCGCGCGAAATGGGTGGCCGGCTCGAATCAGTTGCACACCCGGCTTTATTTCAATCGCCTGGCAAAGCTGACGTCGTTGGATATCCCGACTCTGAACGGCACGCCCGGCGCACAGAATTCGTGCTACGAGGCGAACATCGGGACAACGTTCAACCAGTTCCACCATCAGCCGGTTGTTCCGCAGGGCGGTGAACCCGTGACCGTTTCCGTCAAAGCGAGCGACCCGGATGGCGTCTCCACGTGCACGTTGTGGTGGTCGGCCAACGGCGGCGCCTGGAACAATGCCCCAATGCCGCCAACCGACCGCGGTCAATTCGCAGGAACGCTCCCCGGCTACGCAGCCGCGACGGTGGTCCAATTTTACTGCGAAGCGACCGATGATCTGGGAGCTAAGTCGACTTTCCCGGCTCGTGGCCGCAATTCACGCGCGCTCTACAAAGTCAGCGACGGGCAGGCTGTTCCTGGCAAGGCGCAGAACATTCGTTTGATCATGACTGCGGCCGATGCCGCGGTGCTGCACGCGACCACCAACGTCATGAGCAACGACTCGGTGGGCGCGACGCTCGTGTATGACGAGCAGGAAGTTTTCTACGACGTGGGCGTGCACCTGCAATCGAGCGAGCGCGGCCGGGCGGACGCTTCACGCGTCGGCTTCACGATAGAATTTCATCCCGACCAGTTATTCCGCGGCGTGCACGGCACCATCACCATTGACCGGTCAGGCGGTTACTCCGGAATCGGCGGCGACCAGGACGAAATTGTTCTGAAACACGCCATCAATCATGCCGGCGGAATGCCCGGCATGTACGACGACCTCGTTCGTTTCATTGCGCCGCTGAATCAACACACAGGACCTGGGCTTTTGCTGATGGCCAAGTATGGTGATGAATTTCTCGACACGCAGTATCTCAATGGCGGCGACGGCAAGGAGTTCAAGCTGGAATTGATTTACTATCCTCTGGCGACGACGGACGGCAGTCCAGAGAGCCCGAAATTGCCGCAGCCGGACGATGTTCTCGGCACGGACATTCAAGACCGTGGCGACGACAAGGAAGCGTATCGCTGGAATTTTCTAATTGAAAATAATCGCGACGCGGACGACTACGGGCCGATGATCAGCCTGGCCAAAGCGTTCAGCCTGTCCGGTTCAATCCTCGATTCTCAATCGCAGCGGCTGATGGACGTTGATGAATGGATGCGCGTCTTCGCGATGAAATCGCTCAGCGGCGATGTGGACACTTACAGCCAGGGTTACCCGCACAATCTCATCCTTTACTTCCGGCCCGAAGACGGAAAAGCGCTGGCGTTTCTCTGGGACATGGATTTTTCCTGGACGCGTGCCGTGAACGCGTCGCTGTATGGCGGCGCAAACATTGCGAAGATCATTTCGCTGCCGAACAACCGCCGGCTGTTCTACGCGCACCTGAACGACATCATCACGACAACGTTCAACACCTCTTACATGGCGCCGTGGACCGCGCACTACGCCAGTCTCGTCAACCAGAACTACAGCGGCGTGCTCAATTACATCGGTCAGCGTGTGAACTACGTGCGCAGCCAGTTTCCAGCCCAGGTCCCGTTCACCATTACCACAAACAGCGGGCAGGACTTAACGGTCGATTCCACTTCCATTACCGTCGCGGGCACTGCCTGGTTGAATGTGCGGCGGATCGCGATTGAAGGCCGCCCTGAACCGGTGCAATTCAACTGGCCCACGTTGACCTCATGGCAAGTGAACGTCCCGCTGATTTTGGGAACGAACCGGCTGAACTTTCTTGCCTATGATGTCCGGGGAAATCTCGCGGCATCGAATTCCATCACTGTGACCAGCACCGCGCCTGGCGGAGGATTGGACAGCGACGGCGACGGAATGCCGGACGTTTGGGAGACCGCGAACGGATTGAATCCCTTTTTCAATGACGCCGATTTTGATTACGACGGCGACGGCATGAGCAATCTGCGCGAATATCTGGCCGGCACCAATCCGCTCGATGCCTCAAGCACGTTGAAAATCGAAGCGACGCATTTCGCCGACGGGATTCACCTGACGTTCAAAGCCGTCGCCGGGCGGTCTTACACGATTCAGTACCGCGACGCGTTTAGTGTCGGCTTGTGGAACAAATTGACGAACGCGCCACCGCAAGCGGCTGATCACGCGGTTGAAATTGTTGATTCTCTCCCGGCCAGCGCCGGGGAGGAACGCTTCTATCGATTGATTACTCCGCAATTGCCTTGAATCGGGCGCAACTCGACACCACCTCCAAGCTGATGTCACGCACGTATTCCCCTCACCCGGCCTGAAGGCCACCCTCTCCCCATCGGATGGGGAGAGGGATAGGGTGAGGGGTCTTCGGAAATCTTGCAGACCGGACTCAATGTGGTGTTAGTGTCAAGTTGCGCCCCTTGAATCAAGGTAGCCGGAATTGATTTGTCGCGGGCGGCATTTTGTGCGAATAAAGCGCGGACTTTTCCAACTTGGACTTGCCATGAAATTGAAAGTTTTCTTTGTCGTTTTCACGCTGTTGTTCCTGGCGACGGTGACGCGCGCTGAATTTCGCGCTGCCATTGCCGTTCGTGTCGTGACACCAGACCCGCTGCTGCCCGTTTCCGGTGGCATCGGCCCCTCCAATCCGGTCACCAAAAAGGAAGGCGATCTGACGGTGCGCGCACTGGTGCTGGCGGACGACAACACGAAGGTGGCCATCGTCAGCGCCGATTTTCTCGGCTTTCCTTCCGTGCTCGGCGACCAGGCCCGCGCCAAAGTGAAAGGCATCCCGCCGCAAAACATTCTGATCGGCGCGACACACACGCACAGCGCGCCGGATTGCTACGGGTTTCCCGATCACGAAGGAAAATTTGCCACGGATTTGAAATACGTTGACCTCGTTTGCAATCGCATCGCCGACGCCATTAATGAGGCGCTCGGAAAATTGCGGCCGGCGAGCCTGAAGATAGCGACCGGTGAGGCGAAAGGGAGAATCGCCTTCAACTACTACGCCGAACAGCTCTACGACCCGCGCTGCCACGTCATTCAGGCAATCGGCGCGGATGGCAAGCCTTTCGCCACGCTGGTTAATTACGCCGTTCATCCCGAAGTGCTCGGTTCCGACGCGGGGATTTTGAGTCCGGACCTGGTCGGCCCGCTCTGCGACCGGATTCGGGAACAAGGCGCCGGGACCGGCATTTTTATGAACAGCGCTCAGGGCGGGATGGTCACCGCAGACAATCGCGGTCCGGACGGCAAAAGCATTCGCGCGTGGTCCGAGTGCGTGCGCATCGGCAATCTCCTCGCCGACGAAGCGTTGCGCATCGTCGCATCGGCGCCGGAACAAAAGAATCCCAAACTGTTCTGCGCGGCCAAAACGATAACCTTTCCGGTGGACTCTCCCCTGCTCCGCGCCGTAATGATGTCGTCGCCGCTCCATTATCCAACCACCGACCCTGACCACGTCGTCACGCAGTTGAATCTGGTGAACATCGGCAACGCGCAGATTCTGACCATTCCGGGCGAAGCGCTGCCGAACATCGGGTACTACCTCAAACGCAAAATGCGCGGTGAACACAACCTGCTCTTCGGCCTCACCAACGATGCCTTCGGTTACATCCTCACGAAGGTGGATTGGGGCAGTTTCAAACGATACGACTACGTCTCGCGCACTTCTCTCGGCGAATTGACCGGCGAAATTTACATGGACGAGGCTTTGAAGCTCGTCCAGCAATCGTCGGTCCCGGAAAAGGTGGCGCAATGATAAAAGGCATAAGACTCTGGGGATTGGAACCGGCCCATGAACCTCGTAGCCGCGGACGCAGTCCGCGCACACTCAAAAAGTCAGCGCCGACTCACGTCCGCGGCTACGATTTATGGCACCAAAAAACGGGTCAGTCCTCACTATTGACACTACAGGAGTGTTTGGGCACTGTTGGGTCGATGCCGCGCAAGCTGCGAATCGAATATGAAGGAGCCATTTATCATGTGATGAATCGTGGGGATCGGCGGGATACCATCTTCAAGGACGATACTGACCGGCAGCGTTTCCTGGAAGCCCTGGGCGAGTGCTGTGCCAAGACCGACTGGCAGGTGCACGCGCTCTGCCTGATGCCCAACCACTTTCACCTGGTGGTCGAGACCCCCAAGTCCAACCTGGTTGCCGGGATGAAGTGGTTGTTGGGCACCTACACCGGTCGATTCAATCGCCGACACAAGCTCTCTGGGCATTTATTTAGCGGGCGTTACAAATCATTGATCGTGGATGGGAGCGGCAATGGTTACTTGCGGACGGTGTGCGACTATGTGCACCTGAATCCGGTGCGGGCGAGGATGCTGAGCTGGGAGGCGCCGCTGCATTCGTATCGATGGAGCAGTTATCCCTGGTATGTGGCCGGATCGGATAAACGACCGGGCTGGCTGCGTGTGGATCGGGTGTTTGGGGAGATGGGAATCCCGAAAGACTCCAAAGCGGGACGGGAGTATTTCCGACGGCAGATGGAGGAGCGACGGCGCCAGGACGATACTGCGCAGTACAAGGCGCTACGGCGGGGTTGGTGTTTCGGGGACAGGGTGTTTCGCAAGGAACTGCTGGCGCAGATGGCTGAACGGGTTGGGGAGAGTCATTACGGAGCCGAGCGGCAGGAGAGCGGGGAGGAAAAGGCCGAGCGGATTGTGGCGAAGGAACTCCGAAGACGGCACTGGAATGCAAAGGACTTGGAGCGGCGGCGCAAGGGAGATGCGGAGAAGGTCCGAGTGGCCGCGCGACTGCGGCGGGAAACCATCATGACGTTGAAATGGATAGCGCGCCGGTTGCACATGGGGAGCTGGACGCATGTGTCCAACTGCTTGGCGACCGCCCAAAAGCAAAAAAAGTTGAGCGCGTAGTGTCAATAGTGAGGACTGACCCCTATCTGACCCCTATGACAAAAGGAAATGAAAGTTGAAAGTGTAGTGTCAGTGGTGAGGACCGATCCCTCATGCGAAAAACTGTTTGTCTTCGTGAAGGCGCCACGACCCGGTACAGTCGCGGCTTACCGCGCGCTCGTCATCACTTTGTTGAATCAACTGCAAAGTCTGCGTGCGGTGGAATTGTGCTTCAGTCCGGATGACGCGTCCGCTGAAATCCAGGGCTGGCTCAAAGCGGATTGGAACAGTCGCCCGCAAGGAGGCTGCGATTTAGGTCACCGTCTGCAATCCGCGTTTGAACGTGCGTTCGCCAACGGCGTGAAACGCGCGGTCATCATCGGCTCGGACTGCCCGGCGATCACAGCCGAGGACATCTACGAAGCCTGGAACGGTTTGCGAACCCGCGATGTTGTTCTTGGTCCGGCGACCGATGGCGGCTACTGGCTGATTGGTTTAAGACGGCCGCAGCCGCATTTGTTTCACAATATTCCCTGGAGCACGGAACAGGTCTTCGTAGAAACGACGAAACGCATCCGGCAGGCCGGCTTGAGCGTTCAGGTGCTGCGCGAACTGCAAGACGTGGATACCGAGGCCGACTGGCGCAGGTTTCTGGCTTGGCGGAATCGAGATGGAATAAAAATCTGAGCGGCTTATCATACCTTTGAATTCATGAACCGCTTTGAACAAAAGCTGACCGAGCATCATCGGACGCTTCGTCGGGCGGGTTTGCAAACGCTGCAGCTCAACGTCGGCCGAAAGTGCAACCAGGCCTGCCGCCATTGCCACGTGGACGCCGCGCCGTGGCGGACCGAGATGATGGACGAACCGACGGCGCGCCGCATCAGCGACTGGATTCGCCAGCATCGTCCGCCCATCGTGGACCTGACCGGCGGGGCGCCGGAATTGAGCGAGTTCTTCCGTTCCTTCGTCCGAATCGCACGCGCCGTCGGCGCGGAGGTCATCGACCGAAGCAACCTGACCATCATCGAAGAGAAAGGCTATGGCTGGCTGCCTGAGTTTCTGGCCGGACATGAGGTCCAGGTGATCGCGTCCCTGCCCTGCTACTCGGCGGAGAACGTCAACCAGCAGCGCGGCAACGGCGTGTTCGACAAGAGCATTTCCGCGCTGCGGAAGCTGAATGCGGTCGGATACGGCACGAAATTACCGTTGCACCTGGTTTATAATCCACTCGGACCGACGTTGCCGGGGCCGCAAGCGGAGTTGGAAGCCGATTACAAGGAAGTTTTGAGACGCAAGTTCGGCATCGTTTTCAACAAACTTTACACGATTACGAACCAGCCGATTGCCCGCTTTGCCGAAGACCTGCGCACGCAAGGCAAGTGGGACGAGTATCTCGAACTGCTGGCCAACAGTTTCAATCCATCGACCGTGGACGGCCTGATGTGTCGCACCACGTTGAGCGTCGGCTACCGCGGCGAGTTATATGATTGCGACTTCAACCAGATGCTCGCCATGCAAATGCAGAACGGCAAGCCACTCTATCTTTGGGACATCACACCGGTTGATCTGGAGCTGCGCGCGATTCAAACCGGCGTTCACTGCTTCGCCTGCACCGCCGGCTGCGGCAGCAGTTGCACGGGCGCACTCGCCCGATTCAGTGGCGACGATCCGATGGCCGCGTGAAGACAATGGGATCCGGGGGTTTCACCGGCACATTCATACCCGCTCAGACTCCCGCGTTTCACCTCACCACGTGACCCACACGCTGCGAAAACATTGTTGCTGCGGAGGGCATTCCCTGCACGGCTTTCCGTTCACCGACGTTCCGCCGGACCATTCGTAGAGATGCGACTGCCCTTTGCCATCGTAAGGGCCGCCGATGATTAAATATTTGCCGTCCGAATACGCCATGTCCCTGATGCCCAGGCCGTCTAAATCCAGGAGGATCGGTTCGCCGAGTTTCGCCCGCTTGCCGTGAATCACTTCGTCCGGGTTGAGCATCGGAACGAGCAGCGCCTGGCCGCCGGGAATTGGATTGCGAAAACCAATCAGCAAGCTGCCGTCCGATGTGGCGCTCAACCCTTCGATATTCAACGCGCCGCGCGCCTTGGGTTCGTGCAACGACGCCTCCGCGAGATTGAAGCGGGCCAGTTTCGGATCGCCGGTCAGATCGCGCAACAAATCTTCATAGGGCCTGCCGACGATTTTCAAGTCGATGCCTTGCGCGTTGGTGATAATTTGCGTGGCGAAAAATCGTTCCCGGCTGAGTCGCAATTTGCCGCTCCTGTTTCGGCCGTGAGAACTAATCCAATAAGCGCGGTCGCCGATGCGCGCCGCAGCCTCCAAATCGGACTCGGGCTTCCTGGCGTCCAGATCGAGAAGAGCCGACAAGTCGATACTCTGCACCGGGTTCCCGCTCTGCTCCCGGTTGTAAACGCGGATGACACTGTCTTCATCACTCGCCACTGCGAAAAGCCTGTCGGTCAACGCAACCGCGGCCGAGGCGTCGCACATGCCCGCGTAAACAATCGGCGAAGAGACATTTGTTTCCGCCTGGGCAGAGAGAGAAAGCTGTGCTATCACAAGGACAGCCGCGGTGGATGGAAATTTGATCACGATGGTTGGACGGTTTTAGTGAAATCTAGTGAAAAAATGGTTCCATGAAAAGCCACGATTAAACCCGGCGCCGACAGCACATTTCGCCAACGATGATTTCCATCATCATTCCAACGTTGAACGAGGCCGAATTGTTGCCTGGCACTTTGAATCGAGTGCAAGCGAACCGGGCGCCGCACGAAATCCTGGTCGTGGATGGCGGGAGCACGGACGAAACGGTCGCGCTGGCCAATGCGTCAGGGGCGAGGGTCATCAGCAGCGCCCAGACCCGGCGCGCGGCACAAATGAACCTGGGAACGCGAATGGCCCGCGGCGACATCTTCCTCTTTCTTCATGGCGATACGTGGACAGGGCCGGACACGTTGAAACAGATCGAAAATGCGCTCCGCCAATCAGCCGTGGCAGGCGGCGGGTTCGCGCGCCGCTTCCAGAGCCGTTCGCGGCTCTTGCGTCTGACGTGCTTGCTCGGCGAATGGCGTTCGAGGTGTTTCCGTTGGTTTTACGGCGACCAGGGCATTTTCGTTCGCCGAACGATCTTCGAGCGCGTCGGAGGTTTTCAGGACATGCCGTTGTTTGAAGACGTTGATTTCTCCCGGCGAATGGCGCGGCAGGGACGCGTTGTGACGCTGCGTTCGGAGGTGGTTTCCTCGGCGCGCCGTTTTGCCGCTCGCGGGGCATTGATGACGACGGCTTCGGACGTGTGGTTGACGGTTCGTTATTTCGCCGGCGCCGATCCGAAGCGTCTGGCGGCAGAACGGAAATGGCATGAGTCACGCCCCGATAATCCGCTGGTCAAGCAACGCGTTTCTCCTTAGGTTTCCTGGCACACCAACGATCCCGACCGACCATGAAAACGATCCATTCCGAATCGGCCGTCAAGCAACGCTACGCGGCCGCGGCCCAGGCCCCTGAACCGGCCCTGTGCTGCGCCGTCGATTACGAGCAGCAATACCTCAAGATTATCCCGCATGAGGTGATTCAAAAGGATTACGGCTGCGGCGATCCCAGTCGTTACCTCAAGCCCGGCGAGACCGTGCTCGATCTGGGCAGTGGCACAGGAAAAATCTGCTTCATTGCCGCGCAAATTGTCGGGCCGCAGGGAAAGGTCATCGGCATCGACATGACCGATGAAATGCTGGCAGTGGCGCGCCGCAACGCGGCGATCGTCGCCGGGCGCCTGGGCTACGCCAACGTCGAGTTCCGCAAGGGCCGCATCCAGGACCTGGCGCTCGATTTGGAAAAACTGGACCAGGAGTTGAAACAACGCCCCATCGCCGACGCCGCCTCGTTTCTGGCCGCGGATGAACTCGCGCAAGAGCTGCGCGCGCGACAGCCGCTGGTGGCGAGCGACTCCATTGACGTCGTTGTTTCCAACTGCGTGCTCAATCTGGTCGAAACGAAATCGAAGCGGCAGTTGTTCGAGGAGATATTTCGTGTGTTAAAGAAAAGTGGGCGCGCCGTCATTTCCGACATAGTCTCGGACGAGCCTGTGCCCGAGCCGTTGCAAAACGATCCCCAACTCTGGAGCGGTTGCATTTCAGGGGCCTTGACCGAGGAAGGTTTTCTGCAAGCGTTCGCCGACGCCGGTTTTTACGGAATGCAAATCCTCAAGCGCGACCACCGACCGTGGCGGACGGTGGAAGGAATTGAATTTCGTTCGGTAACCATCGCCGCTTACAAGTTGCGTCCTCCGCGTGAAACCAAAGGCCGGAACTACAAGGCCACCACTCAGACTGGCCAGTGTTGCGGCGGCGGCTGTAGTTAAATACCGTTTTGATTCGCGAAACGCTAAAATCCAGAGGGAAAACGATTGGCACTCTGCTCATCCTGGCGCTTTTCATCATTGCCGCGCGATCATTTGACCTCCAGAACCAATTGCGAAGTTTGCTGCGTTGGATCGACGGTCTGGGGAACTGGGGCCCGCTGATGTTCATTCTCATTTACATCCTGGCCTGCGTGCTGTTCCTGCCCGGTTCGCTGCTGACGCTCGGCGCGGGCGTGCTGTTCGGGGTAATGCGCGGCGCTGTCATCGTTTCCATCGCGTCAACGTTGGGCGCCACCGCGGCGTTTTTAGTCGGCCGCCTCCTGGCCAGGGATTGGGTTGCAAAAAGAATTCAAACGGCGCCGAAGTTCAAGGCCATCGACGAAGCCGTCGCCGTCGAAGGCTGGAAAATTGTAGGCCTGCTCCGGCTCTCACCGGTTTTCCCGTTCAGCCTGCTCAACTACGCGCTTGGACTGACACGGGTATCATTGCGCGATTATTTTTTCGCCTCGTGGATCGGCATGCTGCCGGGCACGGTGATGTATGTCTATCTCGGCTCGTTGATCGGCGATCTGGGCAGCCTGGGTGCCAGCAGCCGAAAAAGGACACCCGGCGAATGGGGGCTTTATGCGATTGGCCTGCTGGCCACGGTTTGCGTCACGGTTTACGTCACGCGGCTGGCGCGCAGGGCGCTCGCTCAACGGATCAACGCTTAAGAGAGCATGTCGTTCGGTGCCAAACCGGTCGTCGTCGAGCCGTGGGACAAGCACAACCAGGAACTGGTGACTAACGTCCATCCGCCGGATTGGGTGAACCCAACGCCCGCGCCGCGCTACAACCTCGTGATCATCGGCGCTGGCACGGCCGGTCTGGTCACCGCGGCAGGCGCGGCGGGACTGGGCGCGAAGGTCGCGCTGATTGAGAGACACCTGCAGGGCGGCGATTGCCTGAACGTCGGCTGTGTGCCATCGAAATGTTTGATTCGCTCCTCCCGCGCTGTGGCGGATGTTCGCCGCTCCGGGCAATTCGGAGTGAAATTGTCGCACGACCCGGAAATCGATTTCGGCGCGGTCATGGAACGGTTGCGACGTTTGCGTGCCGGACTCAGTCGGCACGATTCGGCGAAACGCTTCCGCGATCTGGGCGTGGATGTGTTTCTGGGCGAAGCCCATTTTGCCGGACCGGACGCCGTCGAAGTCGCCGACAAAACTTTGCGCTTCAAGAAAGCGGTCATCGCCACGGGCGCGCGTCCGGTGGAGCCGCCGGTTGAAGGCTTGAAGAAGGCCGCTTACCTCACGAACGAGACCGTCTTCTCGCTCACGGAGTGTCCGCGCCGCCTCGCGGTTATCGGCGGCGGGCCGATCGGCTGCGAACTCGCGCAGGCCTTTCAACGGCTCGGCTCCAGCGTGGTGTTGCTGCACAAGCACGCGCACATCCTCGACCGCGAGGACGCCGATGCGGCAGAAATCATTCAGCAAACCTTCCTGCGTGAAGGAATCCGACTCGTGCTGAATTGCCGGATCAAACTCGTGACCAGAGAAAATGACGGCAAAAACATTCACCTCGAAGCGCGGGGAAAAACGGAAACGGTGACGGTGGATGGAATTCTGGTTGGCGCAGGCCGAACGCCGAACGTGGAGGGACTGAATCTGGAACAGGCTGGCGTTTCCTATGACCCGCGCCTCGGGGTGAAAGTGAACGACCATTTGCAAACGACGAACCCGCACATTTACGCTGCCGGCGACATTTGCCTGGATTGGAAATTTACCCACGCCGCGGACGCCGCCGCGCGCATCGTCATTCAGAACGCGTTGTTTTTGGGCCGGAAAAAGCTGAGCATGTTGACCATGCCGTGGTGCACTTACACGGATCCGGAAGTGGCGCACGTCGGTTTGTCCGAACGCGAGGCGCGCGAACGAGGCGTTGCCTTGGACAGCTTCGTCAAGCGGATGAGCGAAGTGGACCGCGCGATCGCCGATGGCGAGACCGAAGGCTTTGTGAAAGTACACACGCGCAAGGGCAGCGCTCAGCTCCTGGGCGCGACGATTGTGGCCAGACACGCCGGAGAAATGATTGGCGAAATCGCGTTGGCGATGGCCGGCAAGCTTGGTCTCGGAACGATCGCCAACGTCATTCACCCTTACCCAACCCAGGCCGAAGCCATCCGCAAAACTGCCGATCAGTGGAATCGCACCCGACTCACTCCGAGTGTGCAGCGCCTCCTGAAAACCTGGTTATCATGGATGCGATAGCAGTCTGTGCTGCAGCGCCGCCGGAATCGACCTTTTCACTTTTTGCAGTCCACAATGCGCCCTGGGCGGTTCGGCTTGGAATTTGCTTGCATGAGTTGATGTTTTATGCAAACTGGCTGAAGGAAAGAGTAAGAATTGCCTCCCTTCGTCCCAACTCAAATCCAATGAAGCGCTTGATACTCGGACACTTTTTGCTGGCCGCAGTTTGCCTGTTTTGGTTCGGCCAGTGCCTCCCCGCCGCCGCGCAGACCAGCGGGTTGCTGCGGGAGGTCTGGACGGGGATTCCTGGCACGGCCGTTTCCGATCTCACCAACAATCCGGCCTACCCGGACAACCCTACGAGCACCAACTACGTTACCGACTTCTTTGAGGCGCCGATCAACATAGACGACAGCTACGGCCAACGAATGCATGGCTTCATTCTGCCCCCGCAGACTGGCAGCTACACGTTTTGGATTTCGAGCGATGACAACTCGACCCTTTTCCTCAGCACGGATGAAACCCCGGCGAATGTACAGACGATCTCCTACGTGCCCGGTTGGACCACTTCCCGTGAATGGACCAAGTACGCCGAGCAACAATCCGCTCCC
>QHOP01000621.1 GCA_003219345.1 Verrucomicrobiota bacterium | reverse complement strand
TGCGCCCGCGTGATGCGAACGCGTGAAATACCGCCGCTGAACTCAAAGTCCACGTAGCCGTTCATCGTCGAAGGCTGGGCATACTGCGTGATCTGATAATTTTTCGGAACGTCCGGATAAAAGTAGTTTTTCCGGTCGAACTTCGCGACGCGCGACACGGCACAGTTGAGCAACAGGCCGGTGAGCGCCGTCAGCCGCAGCGCCTCTTCGTTCGCCACCGGCAACACACCCGGCATACCGAGACACACCGGACAAACATTCGTGTTTGGCGGCGCGCCGAATTCATTCGCGCAGCCGCACCACATCTTCGATCTCGTTTTGAGTTGAACGTGCGTTTCCAGTCCGATGACAGCTTCGTAGTCCATAATAGACGGGCAGATTTAACCACGGTTGGACACCGATGCACACGGATTTTTCGGTTGGAATCGGGGAGCGCGCCCGCCTCGGGCGCTGCCAACGGCGCCCTCGCCGTTGGCATTCCGACGCGAGGTCGCCCGGCCGAATGCTTGTCCTCCCTGGTGCCGAGTTTCGGCGCGGGGCGCGCCGAACGGCAGCCGAGGCGGCTGCGCTCCCCATTCCTCTGATTGAATCGTTGGCTTAAACTGCTGCGGGCGCGGGTTGTTCGGGGACTCCCGGACGGCGCCGCCGCGCCAGCTTCGCAACCCACTCCTGAAAGGATTCCAGGTAGAGGTAAATCACCGGCGTGATATAGAGCGTGAGGAGTTGCGAGACCATCAGCCCGCCCACCACGCAGAGACCGAGCGGACGCCGCGATTCGCCACCGGAGCCATAGCCAAACGCGATGGGCAAGGCCGACATCAGCGCCGCCATAGTCGTCATCATGATCGGGCGAAAGCGCAGCAGACAACCTTGGTAGATCGCATCGAACGGTTTCTTTCCGTTGCGCTGCGCTTCCAGGGCGAAATCGATCATCATGATCGCGTTCTTCTTCACGATGCCAACGAGCATGATCAGGCCGACGAACGCGTAGATGTTCAGGTCGCTGCCGAACAGCATCAGCGTCAGAAGCGCACCGAAGCCCGCCGACGGCAGGCCCGAGAGAATGGTCAGAGGATGAACGAAGCTTTCGTAGAGTATTCCGAGAATGATGTAGATAACGATGATGGACATGATCAACAACACCCCCAAACCCTGGAGCGAAGATTGAAACACTTGCGCGGACCCCTGGAAACTCGAATGCAATGTCGCCGGTGCGTGCAGTTCGGTGGTCATTCTCCGCACCTGTTCGACGGCGGTGCCCAGCGCGACTCCGGGCGCGAGGTTGAAGGAGATGGTGACGGCCGGGAGCTGGCCGAGGTGCGAGACCGTCATCGGCCCGACGCCGCGCGTGATTTTCGCCACCGTGCTGAGTTGAACCAGTTTGCCGGAGGACGAGCGGACATAGAGTTGCGACAGCGCCTCGACGTCCTGCTGAAATTGCGGCTCCAGTTCCATGACCACCCAATACTCGTTGGCTGGAGTGTAAATAGTGGAAATCTGGCGGGATGATGAGCAGGTCGCTGCTCACGTCCTGAAAGCCCGCCAACTGCGCCATCTTGCCTTCGATGATCGGCGCCCAGTGATACAGCTCCTTCGTGTCCGTGCTCTGCAGCGTGTATTGGTAAAGGCTCTTGGTCAGCATCCCCCCAATGCGAATGAGTGGCGGGTTCTGCAGGTAAACCTTGATGCCGGGAATGGTGGCGAGTTTCGGGCGGAGCTGCTGAATGATTTGGTCCACGCTGAACTGCCGCGTCGCGCGAGGTTTGAGCCGCAGGAAGACGCGTCCACCATTGGCCGCCACCGTCGAGCCGCCCGCGCCGATGGAGGAGGTGAAGTTCAACACGTTGGTGTCGGCGCCAACGACGCGATTCACCGCCGCCTGATGTTCGTACATCGAATGAAAAGAGATGCCTTGCGCCCCTTCAGTGATGCCGAAAATCTGGTCGGTGTCTTCGCTGGGGAAAAATCCTTTTGGAATTTTCACGAACAGAAATGCCGTGGCCACGAGTAGCACCATCGAAACCACCAGTGTGGCCCGCTGATGACGCAGGACGAAGTTCAGGCTGCGGTCATAGGCGCGATACATGCCGTCGAAAAACCTCTCGGACAGCGCGTAGATTCGGTCGTGCTGCTTCCGCGTGTGATGACTCTTCACGAAGCGGCTGCACAACATCGGCGTGAGCGTAAGCGACACGAATCCGGAGACCAACACCGCCACCGCAATCGTCACCGCGAATTCGTGCAACAGACGTCCGACAATTCCGCTCATGAACAGCACCGGGATGAACACGGCCGCGAGCGACAGGGTCATGGAAATGATGGTGAATCCGATTTCCTTCGAGCCTTTCCGCGCCGCTTCGAGAGGCGGATCACCCGCTTCGATGTGGCGCACGATGTTTTCCAGCATGACAATGGCGTCGTCCACGACGAAACCGACACAAAGCGTCAGCGCCATGAGCGAAAGGTTGTCGAGGCTGTAACCGAACAGATACATCACCGCGAACGTCCCGATGAGCGACATCGGCACCGCCAGGCTGGGGATGACCGTGGCCGAGAGGTTGCGCAGGAACAGGAAGATCACCATCACCACCAGAGCGACGGTCAGTTTAAGCGTGAATTTCACATCGTTCACCGACGCCCGGATGGATTGCGAACGGTCGTAAAGGATTTCCAGCTTCACTGAAGCCGGCAACAACGCGCGGAAGTCGGGCATCAGCTTGCGGATGTTGTCCACGACCTCCACGGCGTTGATGCCGGGCTGCCGTTGCACGGCCATCGAGATGGCGCGCGTGTTGTTGACCCAACTGGCGATCTTGTCGTTCTGCACGCTGTCCAGCACCCGCCCCAGTTCCTGCAGGCGCACCGGCGCGCCGTTGCGATACGCGACAATCAACGGCCGATAGTCGGCGGCGTTCATCAACTGACCGTTCGCCTGGACGGTGAACGCCTGATGAGTTCCGTTGAGCGCGCCGGTTGGGAGGTTGACGTTGCCTTGCGACACCGCCTGTTGGACCTCATCGATGCCGATGCCGCGCGAGGCGAGTTTGTTCGGATCGACTTGAACGCGCACGGCGTATTGTTGCGCGCCGAAGACCGAGACTTGCGCCACGCCGTTCACCATCGAGATGCGCTGAGCCATCATGGTCTCCGCGTATTCGTCCACCGTTGAAAGCGGGAGCGTGGGGGAAGTGAGCGCGAGGTACAGAATCGGTGAATCCGCCGGGTTGACCTTGCTGTAGGTCGGCGGTGAGGGCATGCCGGGCGGCAACTGACGCGCGGCCTTCGCGATGGCGGCCTGCACGTCCTGCGCCGCCGCGTCGATGTCGCGCGCGAGTGAGAATT